>JBDLIP010000084.1 GCA_039714795.1 Pseudomonadota bacterium
AATCGCAAAGATTTTCCAATTCGTGCGACTTACAGTCGCACGTTCGGAAAATCAGCGTTCAGGATGACGGCCGTGTTGGTTTCACTGAACAGCCCTGATGGAGAGGATACACTTTTAGTTTATGATTGACACACTTCGGTATAAATTGAAAAGCGCAATTTATGTCCGTGTTAGGTATAATCCCGAACTGGGGTCATTATTTTTTGTCATTGAAAATATTGCGAGTTGATGACAGTTACTGAATAAAAAATATTTTCTTGAATTGATAGTAAATAATGTGGTACCAAGCTTACTTATGAGATGATTTTTCTGAGTGTTATGACTGATGTTTTTTTGAAAGTGAATTCAGTCATATCCTAAGTGATGTTTTAACTGGTTTGACTGAGCCTCAATATTACATAGGGCTTAGTTAAAAAAAATTATGGGTATATATTCAAATGACTCGATATTTTTTAACACTATCTGTTTTGTCCTTGCTTATTTTTAATAATGTGGCTTTTTCTTCAACTCTTGAAAATCCAAAGCAGAGTAAAATTTCAAGAACGACTGGGCCAAGAACGACTATCAATCCAATGCTCCCCAAGGACATTTTACCAAATATTTTTGTGCAGTTGATTAAAGACGGAAGTCTTGCCAATGCTCGCATGGTTTGCAAAACCTGGAACACTTTGCCTTTGGAAATAAAAGAATTGCGTTTTGATGAGTTTGCCAGAGTATCCCCATTAACCTTAAAGCATCTTTCTATAACACGATTGATCCTTGAGACAGGTTTTTTCCGGGAAACACCCGTTGAAAATGAAGCAGTTCAAGGAAAAAAAGCTAAAAAGAAAGGAAGTTTTCATTTTAATTTTAAGAAGAGCAAAAAAAAGCAAAATGCGCGTAAAAATCAGGAACTTGAAAAACTAACTCCGATTGAAAAAGTGAAGATTTTTCGAGGAATTGAGGTAGAAAAGCTTTCAATATATTTTCAAAATATTGACCTAGGAGAATTTGTTATAGATCACAATATCGTTCATTTAGGTATTAAAGTGATTGATATTAGGAGTTATGGGAAGGTAAAAGGCAACATAACAGTTAAAGACCTCCAGCACCTTGAAGAGTTATGCGTATATCCTTACTTGATATCGGAGGCAGGGATGTACCTTCAAACTCTTAATCTTCCCAACCTCAAAATCCTTGATATCCAAAGAAATCTATTGAATACACTCCAACCTATCATATCCAAACTTACTAATCTTGAGTATTTATATGCGAGTTGGAATAATTTTGATAAGGCAGATGTCACCGCAATACTTGACCATAAAAATACATACGGTAGTATAAAATATGTGGATTTCTCTGATAACTATAAACTCGTAGAGCTTAATCCTGAAGATAGTAAACGTTTGGAGCAGATTGAATTTATATGTCAGGGTACACCATTGCTTTACAGTGGACATAGTACCTAAATCAGCAGGAATCTGTTTTTTCATCCTAGGTAACACTGACTGAGCGTCGATCAGCGCAAAACTTTTCCGATTCGTGCAATCCGACGTTACGTGCTCGAAAAATCAGCATACAGACCAAGGACGCCCTGTGAGTGTAATTGAGCCTTGACTCTATTGTGTGATTCCTAGCTCTGATAGTAGCTCTTCTTGGCTGCGCGGTAAATTTTCCAGATGCTCTTCTTTGAGTCCAAAATCACTCAGGATGCGAACTATTTCAACTCTGAGCTCTTCTATTTCTGCAGTTATGACACGAAGACGTTTACCGATGTCAGTAGCTGGTTTTAGGTGGCGTACTTCGTACTCCGTCCCTTCCAGTTTTCCCCTTAGCTCTTCAATTTCTGCAATTAGCCTTTCAATTTCTAGAGAGGAGGTTGATTTATGGAAAGGCTTTCGTAATTTACCGAAAAGAGTCCTCTTTTTTGCTTCAGTTTCAGCAGTTTTAGTTCTTAACTCGTCTCCCTTCCTGTTTATCTCCATTCTAAGTCTATCAATTTCATTTTTCAGCCTTGTTGAAGGATCTTCTTCACTTAGAGATTCCAACTTAATCGAGAGCTCAATCATCCTTTTAATATACAAAGACACATCCTTCTTCTTGGCACGAGAGAGTAAATCAGCCCTAACATAAACATTTTCTAAATTCAATCCGTAAGGTTTGGTTTCATCAATTAAGGATTCTAGGGGTATGGCACTCCCATCATCTGTAGCAAACAGATTTGGCGTTGAGAAAGCATAAACAAAACAAACAAATAAATATAATATACGCATATCAATTATCCTTTCAATTTAACACTGTACATCTTTATATTAACTTTAATATTATTAATATTTAGTTAACGTAATTTATTTATAAATATGAAGCTATACAAATGGGTAGGTTTTGGGATGCTGTAAATTTAGCAAAGCATATCCCAATGGCACTAACTTAAGCCTAAAAATTTTGCCCCCTCATTATCTTTTTAACAAACAATAACAAAATTATATTGCCTGTATTAATTCATTTTTAACAAAAATATTGTCTAATAATGATTGAGTATTGACAAATATTTATTGATAAGGAGGAAATTATGAGAAAAGTAACGAATGGAGATAATACAGATAATATCATTAATGGATCTGGAGTTGACGGGGAGGGTGATGGTACAAGCATCGGTGATGATCATGTCAATGGCCAGGATGGAGACGATTTGATTGAAGGTCTTGGCGGTAATGATTTTTTAAATGGAGGTCCTGGTGATGATACGATTATTGGTGGTGATGGTATTGATGTAGTCCGCGGTGGTGAAGGCAATGATATCATCATAACCGATGGAGCCGATGACGATATTCGTTCGGCGGCCCAAGATGATTGTGTGGATTCAGGTGCAGGGCATGATACCGTTAATACAGCCCAAGGCAGCGATACCGTGATCCACCGTATTTTTGAAGATGCTGACCTCGAGATAACAACCAGAGGGCCAAACAAAAAAAATGGAGATATTTACCAAGATTCTGGTGGTAGTTTTCCAGATGAAACTGACGTTTTATTGATTTTTGTTACAGAAGATCAAAAAGAATATCTAGAGACTTATGAAAGCTGGGTCTTTAATGATGATGGTACGGGAGATTCAGGTATCGTCGATGTGCCAGGTTTTGAGGATTTTGTAAACAGCAAAGGTCAAGGTAGAGGAAAAATGTTTGACTTTAGCGAGTTTGCAAACGTAGCTGACGGTCAAGGAGATGAGCTAGGTCTTTTCAACTTTTTCCTAAAAATCCAGGGATTTGAACAGATCAAGTGGACGACAAACGAATCGGAAGCTTCCTGTATAGTGTGCCCGGTTCCAGCAGAAGACAATTATGTTATTACCGAAGATGAGTTCTCGATGACCGGAGCAACTGGGGTTTTACTGGGCAATAAGTTAGAAAATGATACCCCAGGTATGGGGGGCCCAGACCCTCTTTCGATTGAAAGTGTTGTGTTTAACGACTTTGATCTTACGGCTGGTAATTTGCAAGAAGGCGATGTTGAGGTAATGGTTTTAGGCGCAGATGCATTGGCAATGGGTGCTTTAGAGGTATTCCAACTCGATATTGATGGAGTGATAGCCTACATCTTAACGTTTGCCGATGGTGATGAAGTCCTTATCAACGAAAATGATGCTTTTGGTGTTATGAGTGCGGGTCAGATGCTGACGTTTAATTTTGATTACACAATCACTGAAGGCCATCGAGTAGAAGACTGTCCGCCAGAAGATAGGACTGCGCCGCAGACGGTTAAAATCAATGGAATAAATGATTGTCCAGATGCCCATGATGATAGTGCCATAATCGGAGAAGATGACAGCGTGACAGTTGGCCCTGGTACTGTAGGAGCAATATTCTTAGGCAATAAACTAACAGGAGAAGATGGTACAGCGGAAGGATTAACTGCAAATTATGAGGAAGATACAGATATTGATGGCGATTTATTAAGTATCTATAGTGTCGTATCGGATGGATTTACATTGATGCCAGACAGTGGAGCGCTGACTTCTGCTGATATTTCTATTGCGCTTCTAGGAGAAAATTTCTTCGGCGAAGGTTCCCTCGAGACTTTTGAGATTACCACAGCAGACAATTCAGATGGTGATTTAGCAGATCAGGTTGCATACATTCAAGTCTTTGCAGATGGCCGAGAATTCTTGCTCAATACTGATGATGCTTTTGCTGCGTTAGGTGAGGGGCAGATGCTCACCTTTAACTTCGAATATACCATTACCGATGGAGTTGATGCAGACGGCGATGGTGTATTTGATTGCCTAGATCATCCAGATTCCACAGCAAATCAGACAGTAAAGATTGTTGGTGATGTGGATTTAGAAATTCCTTTTGCCAGTAATATCGTACTTTATGCAGATGATGGTGATGAGGACGCCTCTGATATTAAAAAGATCAAATTCGAATTTGCAGATCAGGGTCTCTTGGATGGTGCCAATGGGGCAATGCCGGATGGCTTTATTAGCATAGATGAGATGCAGGCTTGGTTGGATTCACACTCTGATTGGTTTACTGATATGCCTGGCTTTGATGCGGCGCCAGGCTTGATTGCCTTTTCAATCCACGATGGTAATTTGCAACCTGGCGGTGTGCCTTTGCCCGCCGAAGGAGTAGATATACCTCCCTATGATCCAGAAGGTAGTGGGGGGCAAGCAGGTAACAATAATTTGATACTAGGTCCGGGTGAGGGCCAGTTGGTGTGGCTGGATGGATCTGGATTTGAAGCCACGGATAGTGATCTATTCGCAATAGGGACGGATGTGAACTTTGCAGAGGATGGAGCTACTGAAACCGGCTTTAATTCAGATGTGCTTGACGATACTGTCCTTGATGTTAGATTTGATGAAGGATTTGCAATCTTGCAGGATATGGCTATTTTGGGGAGCACGGTACCTGAAAATAATGGGTAGATATACCAATGCCACTCGGCAATTTATGGCCGCGACCAGTATATCTTGCATCAAGTAATTGACCTGGAGTGCATTCAGTACTATGTTGTAGCTAATGGCCGGGTGGCAGAGTGGTTATGCAGAGGATTGCAAATCCTTGTACGTCGGTTCGATTCCGGTCCCGGCCTCCAAGTCAGAAACCAGATGTCAGATGTCAGATGCCAGAGATCAGATGTCAGAAAGGCAGTGCTGCGCAGATATTCTGAATTAACTGGATATGACGCCTATGAAATATGAAACTTGCTCTCACACTTAGGTTAGTTAAGAGATGTAGCTATTAGCAGTCTAGGATGCAGTATCTGATTTCTGAATTACTTTGGTCCCCTTGGGTCGTCCTTGCGGACAATGCGGCCAAAGTTTCCAAAGACCTGTTGCAGGAATGATCTTTTTTGCCCGGTTGTTTCAGTTACTCTTTCAACTAGCTGAATCTTTTTGCCGTCTTCTATATCACGTTCAACAACCTCTTGCACAAGACCAGCGTCATCAAAGACGACTGCAATCACTTGTTGCTCTTTAACGTCAGGATTGAGAAAGGCAACGGCCTCGGTTGTCTTTGAAATAAAATACCAGGTTCTATCGTCAAAGGTCGACATTGTCGATGGGCTGCCCAAAATGCGAGCAACATCGTGCTTATTATGGACTCCTTGTTTAATCTGATCTAGATCATCTGGATCAACCTTTTTGCCCTGATAATGCACATTTGGACTGCAACCAGCCAAGAGCAGCACAAGACCCGTTATAGGAATTGCTTGCTTGAGGGAAAAGGGAACGCGCTTCACGAAGGTAATCCTCTACTCAGTTTAGACAAATATTAATGGTATCTTCTCGCATTTCCGGCCGATTTTGTCAAGTTCAGAGGTCAGAAATCAGAGATCAGAGATCAGAGATCAGAAATCAGAGGTCAGAGATCAGAAATCAGAGATCAGAGATCAGAGGTCAGTGTAGCAGCTATCGGTGCTAATTACTGAAAAATAATCTATTTTCTAACCTCTGACATCTGACATCTGACATCTGCCCTCTGCCCTCTGCCCTCTGCCCTCTGCCCTCTTAACCAACTATTCAGATGTGATTCCATATAATAAAGACAAATAAAAATGTGAGGTCACATTATGAAATTCAAAATTACTTGGGTGCTTGTTCTCATGGCATTGTTGAATACAGGATGTGCTAATAACCAGTGGGATGATAGTGGCCCTACAGGCGGGGTAAAGCAAACCGTAGGGACCTTGTTGGGAGCTGTTGGGGGCGGCGTTTTAGGCGCACAAATCGGCAGTGGGACCGGACAGATTGCAGCCGCCATTGGAGGGACTATAGTTGGTGGATTGTTGGGGGGCTATATAGGCAAAGGCTTGGATGATACCGATAAGCTGATGGCAGAACGCAACGCACAAGAGAGTTTAGAACACGCCCCTACAGGGAGCACCACCCAATGGCACAACCCGGATACGGGACGTTCTGGCGAGTTTACCATAGATCGCACCTATGCATATTCTGATGGGGATGCGTATACCAGAAGGCCATGCCGTGAATACAGCACGACTGTCACCATTGACGGTGAAAAGCGCAAAGCCTTTGGTGAAGCCTGCCGGCACGATGATGGCTCGTGGGAAATTATCTCGCAAAAATTTGTATCTGCGGAGCTACAAAATTAGCCCTTTCTATCCGTATTTGCCATTTTTTGTATTTGCCGCTTTTGCATTTTTTTTAAATTAGGCTTGCTTAAGCTCTTATAACATCACCCAGTTACAGCAATTTTGCATAATCTAACTGAATGATTGGAGACAACCTATGACCTCTAAACTTATCTCTTCCTCTGCTACACTGCTTATTTTTCCTGAGCTGGCACAAAAGGTTGGCCTGAATGCGGCCATTGTCCTACAGCAAGTGCATTATTGGCTCAATCCCAAGGTGAATTCTAATTTGATCCAAGGAAAATATTGGGTCTATAACACTTATGAGCAGTGGCAACGGCAATTTTCTTTTTGGAGTCTTAAAACAATTCGTCGTATTATTAACGAACTTGAAGAACAGGAGTTGCTCATTAGTTTTATCAAGCGTAACCCTACTCCAATCAAGTACTACAGCATTAATTATGAAGTATTGCGCTCTATGGGAATTACTCCCAATCACTTCACTGCAACCAGACAAGCAACAGCTGGTCAATCTGACCAGGTAAATGTGTCCAGCACGACTTGTCCAGCTGGTCAATCTGACCAGGAGCATCTGGTCAAAATGACCAGAATATATAATAAGGATACAAAGACTACTACAAAGATTACTAATCCTCCTCCTCCTCCTCCTCCTTCTCTTGCACCGACTGTTGCATCGAAATTACCTGAAATAAAAGCGGGGGATAAAAAACAGGAAGATGAGGAGGAGGATTTTCAAAATATAATTCAAGTTTGGAATGAGGAAATTCAGAGCAAGCTTAATCGACCAAAGGTTTCTCTAGACCACACGAGACGTAAGAAGCTAGGGGAGCTCTTGCAAAACGTTTTCAGCAACGACGTTGCCCAGTGGAACAGCTACTGCAAGCAAATCGGCAATTGCCGATTTTTGCTGGGAGAAAACTCCAGTGGTTTTAAAGTTACTTTGGGTTGGGCATTGCAACCTAAAAATGCCCTGAAAGTTTTAGAGGGAGCCATTTACGACAAACCTCAACCACAGTCAGAAAGACGGCAGTACAAGGAAAAAAGCGTGCCTGAATTTGATGAAGATATCAGACAACACTGTCTGGAAAACCAATATCCGGATCTGTGGTTTGAAATTTGCAAGCAATTGGTTCGAAAGATTAGCCAGCCTACGTTTAAATCTTGGTTTCTTGAAGTAACGCCTGCCAAGCTTTCTGATAACCAAGTGGTTTTGCAAACGGTGAATAGTTTTAGGAAAGAGTATATTGGCAGCAATTTTATACCGACTTTACAAGAAGTCCTTGCGGCGCATTTTGCTAAAATCCGCGAACATCATATTGAAATCGAGGTGAGGGAAGGGGGATAATATGCAATGGCACTAACTTTAAGCAGAAAAATGGCTCTTTTGCGTTTTGAGTGGGTAAGCTGAATTTTTTTCTGATCAAAAAGTTCGATACTAACTCCCTCAGTGAAGTAAAAAGCAGCAGTAGTTAAAACCATAATCGACTCAAGTGCCTTATTTTCCAGGGCATCACGGAT
>JBDLIP010000085.1 GCA_039714795.1 Pseudomonadota bacterium
TTGGACCTCCAACGCCTCGCAGCCCTTTATTTTCAATAAATTTTTTTTGAAATTAGGCGATTTTTGAGGTTTTCGAAGCACTTTTCTCTGAACTTGGGTCAAAACGCAAAAGAGCCAGGTCTTTCTACTTACGGGTACATCAAGCCAATCGCTTTTTAATATTACCAATGGCTTTGGCGGGATTCAGATTTTTTGGGCACGTCTTGGTGCAGTTCATAATGGTATGGCAGCGGTAAAGCTTGAAAGTATCTTCGAGTTGACCCAACCGATCTGCCTGGTGGTCGTCACGACTATCGGCAATCCAACGTTCGGCTTGCAACAAGGTTGCAGGTCCGAGGTACTTATCCTCGTTCCACCAATAGCTCGGACAACTGGTTGTGCAACAAAAGCATAAAATACACTCCCACAGGCCATCCAATTGTGCTCGTTCTTGCTTGCTTTGCCTGCGTTCTTTATCTGGTGGAGTTGCTGATTCATTCTGCATCCACGGGCGCACAGACGTGTATTGCTCGCAGGCTTTCGATAAATCAGGTACCAAATCCTTCACCACTTGCATATGCGGTAAGGGGTAAACTTTGTCAGCCTTATCATTTGCGGAAATTGGCAAGGTACACGCAAGCGTGTTGACCCCATTAATATTCATCGCACAACTGCCGCAAACACCTTCACGGCAGGAACGGCGGAAGGTCAATGTAGTGTCGACCTCATCTTTGATCTTAATCAAGGCATCCAACACCATCGGCCCGCAAGTATCCAAGTCAACTTCATAGATGTCCAATCGGGGATTACCGCCTTGATCTGGATCCCAGCGGTACACTTTAAACTTTTTAATGTTTTTAGCATCCAGTGCGGCTTTGTGCGTTTTGCCGACAACCACTCTAAATTCTTTGGGAAGGCGCAGCTGAACCATGATTCAATAAACTCGCTTTTGCAAAGGCACAGACTCAACCTCATCTGTATCAGTTTCCAGAGTTACAGGCCGATAATCAATTTTGACCTTGGTTTTGCCTTCAAGCCACGTCACCGTATGCTTTAGCCATTTATCATCATCACGCTCGGGAAAATCTTCCCGGGCGTGCGCCCCACGGCTTTCCTGACGATTTAAAGCTGCATTTAGAGTCACAATGGCCTGGGCCAGAAGGTTTTCCAGCTCAAGGGCTTCGACTAAATCTGAATTCCAAATCATCGATTTATCATTGACAACAATTTCATCCAGCAACGGTTGTACTGCATTGATCATTTCCACCCCCTTTTGCAAAATCTGCTGTGTGCGAAATACACCACATTGCTGTTGCATGGTGTGTTGCATTTTCAAACGAATCTCGCTGGTTTTAAACTGCCCTTTGTTGTTGCAAAGTCGTTCCAGTCGCTCGACACTTTCTCTGCCTGCTTCGGACGGTAATGGCTTGATAGAAGTCGAATGCTCAATGAGTTCAGCTGCACGTAGAGCCGCTGCTCTGCCAAATACCACAATATCTAATAATGAGTTAGCTCCCAAACGATTGGCACCATGTACTGAAACACAAGCACCTTCACCAATTGCCATTAATCCTTTCACAACCGCATTGGGATCTTTCTTGGTAGGATTGACGACTTCTCCATGAATATTCGTTGGGATTCCTCCCATGTTGTAGTGCACAGTAGGAATGACTGGAATTGGTTCTTTCGTGACATCAACGCTTGCAAAAATGCGAGCGGTTTCAGAAATCCCAGGCAGACGCTGCGCTAATACATCAGGATCAAGATGTTCAAGGTGCAGATGGGCATGATCTTTTTTATCACCCACGCCACGGCCCTCTCGCACTTCTGTTGCTATCGCACGCGAGGTTACATCTCTTGAAGCTAAATCTTTTGCCGTTGGTGCATAGCGCTGCATAAAACGCTCACCTTCTGAATTGGTAAGGTATCCGCCTTCGCCTCGGGCTCCTTCTGTAATTAGACACCCTACTCCATAAATACCGGTGGGATGGAATTGTACAAATTCCATATCTTGGAGAGGTAGGCCTGCTCGCAACGCTATTCCATTCCCATCTCCGGTACAGGTGTGCGCACCTGTGCAAGAAAAATAAGTTCTTCCATGGCCACCAGTGGCCAGAACGACGATTTGCGCTGTAAACCTATGAATTGTTCCATCTTCCAAATTCCAGGCCATGACGCCCCGGCACTGACCCTCTTCCATAATGAGATCAAGTACAAAATACTCAATAAAGAATTCTGCCCTGTGCTTGAGGCACTGTTGATAAAGGGTATGCAAAATGGCGTGACCCGTTCGATCAGCAGCTGCACACGTACGACTTGCCATAGACTTTCCATAACCAACCATATGGCCGCCAAATTTTCTCTGGTAAATACCTCCCGCATCGGTGCGGGAAAAAGGAACCCCCATGTGTTCCAGCTCGACTACAGCAGGAATGGCATGCCGGCACATATAAGCAATGGCATCTTGGTCCCCTAGCCAATCCGATCCTTTAACTGTGTCATAAAAATGGTACTTCCAGTTATCTCCATCAGACATGTTATTGAGGGCAGCACTAATGCCACCTTGAGCTGCAATCGTATGACTGCGGGTGGGAAATACCTTGGTAACACAAGCGGTTGAAAGCCCAGCGGCGCTCATGCCCAAGGCGGCGCGCAGGCCCGCACCACCCGATCCAACAATGACCACATCGTGTGTGTGGTCGATAATCTCGTACGCCTTACTCATAAAACATCTCTCAAAGGTGAAACATAAATCCGCAAAATTGCCAAAATAACCGCAAGCCCCAACACAAGAAAGAAAGTCTTGGTCAGCAAAATCGCAATTAGTTTCAACCACTCCTGGGGTAAGTAATCTTCGTAGATGACCTGCATACCCAATTGCGCATGATGAAAAGCTGCCAAAGTAAAGACGATCAACCCAATGGTATTGGGCATCGATTGCACCCAGGCATACACCGACTGATAACTGTCATCCATTAAGAAAAGCACAGCAATAATCAACCACAGCCCCAAAGGCACAAGTGCCAGAGCTGTCACACGTTGCATCCACCAGAGCTGGCTCGACTGCGGCGATGGGCCTAAACCCGAAATGTGTCGCAGCAAATTGGTGATCATATCGTCACCTCTCCTCTGATAAAGTATCCAAAACTCCAGGTTGCAAAAGTTAAGGCAAACGATGATAACACCACGGCCCAGCCACTTTTGTAAACCTGTGGTAGTTCATAGCCATAGCCTGCGTCCCAAAACAAGTGCCGAATCCCATTGCATAAGTGATAAAAAAAAGCAAAGGTCCATGCAAGCAAAAATGTGCGACCAATAAAATGGTAGGTGAACCACTGCATGCATTTAAAATACTCAGGCCCTTGAGCAAGAGATAAAATCCACAGCGCAAAAACAACAGCTCCAGCACTTAGAAAAACACCTGTCAGGCGGTGCATAATCGATAATACAGAGGTTAGCTGCGGTTTATAAATTTGCAAGTGCGGTGAAAGAGGTCGCTTATGTGACATACCAATTTCCCTAAATTTTTAGTTATATTTGGTTTGATTTTAAGACAAAAAGAATGGAAAAGAAAGGGTATTTGTTTGGCAGGAGTGCGATTCTTCAGACTTTGGACACGATCACCCTACTTTCACAAAACCGCACGGTTCTTATGCAAAACGAGTAGGTAAGCTAAATAACGGCAGATGCGCCTTTTATGGCGCTCTGCCCCTATGTGTTCTTGGGCTTAGCGGCGATTTCCAAGCAGACGGAGCAAAAACAAGAACAAATTGATAAAGTCAAGATACAGGGTTAATGCACCCAGGACAGCTTTTTTAGTAGAAACTTCACCAGAGTCTGCGGCGTAGTACATCCCCTTTATTTTTTGGGTGTCATAAGCAGTCAATCCCACAAAAACCAGAACGCCAATGATCGAAATTGCAAAATGCATCACGGAACTTGCGATAAAAATATTTACGATGGAAGCGATGATCACTCCAATGAGCCCCATGAAACAGAATGAGCCAACACCACTCAGGTCTTTACGTGTTGTATACCCATAAAGACTCATGGCTGCAAACATGCCGGCTGAAATAAAGAATACCCGGGCAATGCTCGATCCCTCGTATACATGGAGCAATATGGCAAAGCAGAATCCATTAATTCCAGAGTAGGTCCAAAAGAGCATTTGTGCCGTGCTGGCTTGCATACGTTCAATTCGTGCACTGATGAAAAAGACAAAACCAAGCGGAGCAAACAAGACCACCCAACGCAAAGGGGTTCCAAAAATCGCATCCATCATAGCAGGCGACGATGCAGTCAGAAAGGCCACTACACCCGTAATTCCAAGACCTAAGGCCATGTAGTTGTAAACAGAGAGCATATAGGCTCTTAAACCCTGGTCAACTTTATCTCCAGAAGCATCTCTCGTCGATGCAGGAGCTTGGTAGGTACGATCAAAGGGTGAATTCTGTGTCATGTGAATACCTCATGTTTTTTAAGGTGAGAGTTTACCAATCTGTACCTATATTTATAATACTATTGACACAAAAAGGCAAATCATACGGTGAGACTGGGCGCAATGACAAGTACTATCCACGCTTCTCCACCAACCCTTCAGGATCTTGGTGGATGAGGACTTCAGCTTCGGGAAACTCTTTCAACACCAATTCTTCCACTTCGTCAGCGACTGAGTGCGCCTGGTTTAAAGTCATCTTGCCATCAAGCTCAAGGTGCAACTGTATGAACTTTCGAAGACCTGAAGAGCGGGTACGCAACTCATGAATACCGTAGACTTTTGGGTGAGTCCCAGCAATCTGCGTTACACGATGGCGCACGTTATCCCCAAGCTCTCGATCCATGAGGATCCCAGAGGCTTCAGCAACAATTGTCCAAGCCGTGTGCAAAATATAAATTGCAATGAGTGCCCCCACGACCGGATCCACCCAACTTGATGCAAACCACTCTGAAGCTACCAGAGAGATAATCACGCCGCCATTAATCAAAAAATCACTGCGATAATGGAGCGAGTCAGCACGAATGGCGGCAGAGTTGGTACGTGCCACAACGTAGTTTTGAAACAAAATTAAGCCTAAGGTCAAAATCATAGCAAACACCATCACCCAGATTCCAATCAACGTCTCTTGTACGAACTGGGGGTGAACTAGACGGCTAGCTGCCTCATACAAGAGCCAGCAGGCAGAGCCAGCAATAAAAATCGATTGACCAAGAGCCGCAATGGCTTCGACTTTGCCATGGCCAAAACGGTATTTTTTATTGGCAGGACGTTGCGCATGGCGTACAGCGACAACATTAATTGCCGATGCAGCAGCATCTAGCAAGGAATCAATCAGTGTCGCCTGCAAGCTAACCGCTTGTGTCATCCACCAACCAACACACTTTCCAAAGATTAAAACAATTGCAATGGATACAGAAGCGTAACTGGCATAGCGAACAAGACGCGCTTTTTGCGCAAGCAGTGGGGCTTCTGGTAGATCCGACACTTTTCATTCCTTTCTATCGAATTTCTTGCAAGCATTATGCCCGATTTTGGTGATTTGAAAAGCCAATTTTCGGCATGGTTCAAAAGAGTGGGCTCTTGGGTTACACACCTTCAGGATGACGGTCGAGGTGTGTAACCCAAGAGCCCCCTTTTCTGAACCACCCCCAATTTTCTTGCTTTTACCCTCAATACTTATGTATGCTGGGAGTGTAATAGATATTTTAAGAAATATAAATGAGTGAAGTAGTTTTCTAGGAGATCACAATGATGAAATCATATTCAAAAAGTCAATTGATTGCAGTGCTAGCCATTGCTGCCATGGGATGCGGTTGCACCACAGGTGGCACCAAACAAACCGCAGGAACCCTGCTAGGTGGTGTTGGCGGCGGTGTTTTAGGCTCCACAATCGGTAAAGGTAAAGGCAAGACGGCTGCAACCATTGCAGGCGCGCTTATTGGTGGCTACGTTGGTGGCACCATTGGTAAGGGCTTGGATGATACCGATCGTATGATGGCCAACCGTACAGCTCAGCAAACCTTTGAGCATGCCCCTGACGGTCAAGCCAGCTCTTGGAACAATCCAAACTCTGGAAACTCTGGATCTATGATCGTCAACAAGACATACGTTCCTCCACAAGGTACTCCTTGCCGTGAATACACCACAACTGTCATGGTCGGCGGAAAACGCGAGCAAGCTTACGGAAGAGCCTGCCGCCAGGCGGACGGTTCTTGGAAGATTATGTCTGAAGGCACTGCTTAGAGCTTAGGAATGAGTGCGAAATAACTTCTAATTTTCAGGCGTGGTTTAATGGACGCGTTGCTACATTATTCTGTGGGGATCTGCCCCACCAATGGCATTCGGTTAATCCTTCTTTATCTTTTGACTATTCCCGCAAGCCCATTTTTTAAGGGGTTTATTGAGAGATTACCCTCCCCCATTTTATAGTTGAATGGGTGCAGTATACACAAATCTTTCTGTTAACCGAATGCCATTGGTTCCAATCTCTTTTAGCTCCGACTGCTCACGCTCACGGCCGATGAAATTCTCGTTTAATTTGATAATGAAAGGTTGCATGCTCTACCATAATTTAGCCAACTAGCATCATTATATGAGCTACTTGGCTGATTTTTAAAATATTTGTAGCTGCTTAGTCCGTGCAACGATAGGGCAACCGCGTTCTTTTCAAGTTTCAATCCGTGGGAAATTAAAACCTTCAGTCCAAGGGTGCAGCGCACAATGACCGGTTAAAAAGGCGAATTAAGAAGCTTGTACCTCATGTTCAACATGAGGCTGTGCGTCTTTGGCTCAACCTTTACTCTAAAGGGATTATCTCCATTGGGAAAAGATACGTCATGACTAAAGCTACTATAAGTAGAAAATGTATATTCTCCACCAAAAGTGAATTCACTGTTAACCGGAATATCTGCACCAGCACCAACAACTACTCCGATCCTGTACTTAGATGATGAACCTGAAAGGTTTACATTCGTTTTTGAATTTGCCTTCCAATGACCCAAAGCAATGCCCGCCTTTAAATAAGGCAGAGCTGCATTTTGGTATAAATACCCGAAACGTGCACTTAGATCATAAAGTTGGGTCACTTCAACTTTAGTTGTTAATTTTGGGGTATTGAGAATAAAAAATGATGTACTGCCATCGGCATCAGCCAAATTTGCATTAGCTTCTAAACCCAGGTAGATATATTCATCGGTCAGATAACCCCAGCCAAAGTGAACTCCACCTGCTATACCTTCCCCGGAAACGTCTGACTTGCTGTTAATGTTTGGCATCCCCGGTAATGTTCCAGCCCCAATCTTGACCTTAGAATCAGTAGCAACAAAACCAATTTGCACTCCTGCATTAAATCCATTAACGGGACTATCTTTTGCTCCAATACCAGAGCCAGCACCAAGCGCATTTTTCATAGTTGCATTTGCTTGACTTTCAGAACCTAGTGCCTGTTTGACCTCAGTAGCACGTCCTGGAACCAATGGAACGCACTCTAAAACCATGGTTAAAATTAGGGTTTTCTTCATCGTCGTAGCCTCACCTTTGTTATCCCAATCTGCCAATGTTATTGTCTATAAACCAAGTAAGTATAGCATCAAGATCGTCATCGGTTTCAGGGATGCTTATATTGGGAACATCTGTGAAAACTCCGCTATTTGGTGCCGTTTCAACCCTTATTCGTCTGAATTGTGTATCTATTCCTGCAGCCCTTTGAATCACTGCTATCAGCTGTGGCCTAATAAAATTCAGAGATTCTGTTACGCTATTTCCATCTTGATCCACATCATTTAGAATAGCCCGAGATCTAGCCAATAGATCTTCACCACCACCCAGTATCCCAGCTACATTCCTAACCGCAGTAGTGAGGTTGGCTGGATTAACGTTTGGGTCTATGAGATTATTAACTGTTTGCAAATCAGCTGTTATGTCAACTCCTCCTTGACCTACGGCATTCTGAATTGCTGTGGAATTTGAAAATAAATCTGGATTTGCGCCACCCAGTGTCCCAGCTACATTATTAACCGCAGTAGTGAGGTTG
>JBDLIP010000086.1 GCA_039714795.1 Pseudomonadota bacterium
GGGTAGAAAATGTGTCGAAGGAACTCTACGAAAATTCGCTCAATCTGGCAAATATATTGGGATACAGGGGAATCACATAGGTTTACTGAACAGCCCTGGTTGACCAGATTAATCTGTAAAACTCGCACACTGCTGCCGTGTTTTCAAGCCATACAACAGATAAAAAAAATCTGGTATACTGATGGCAAATAGAAAATGCATGCGAGGTTCAACTGTATATAAAACTCCTCCCTTCCCTATTTGTCGTCATGGCTCTTGCTGGAGCTGCTCATGCAGTCCCTTGCCTGAACAAAACAAATATCTACAAGGGACCAGCTTTTTTTGCAGATCAAAAATTCGATAGCTTAACAATCTCTGGCCCTGGGAATTTACAAGGTTCAACAATCCTTGGAAAAACCATAGTACAGGGACCTTTCAGTGGAACTGACTGTAAGTTTCAGGATCTGGACATCACAGGTCCCCTCACCCTAAATAATTCTTCTTTCACGCAAGCTCAGATTAGGGGGCCTGTCAAATTATCGAATGTTAAAGCAACGGGTCGACTTAGTATCCTAGGACCTCTTGAGGCAACAAAAGCCGATTTGCAAGATGTTGTGATTCAAACGCAAACACTATCGTTGATGGATTCGCAAGTTCGCTCTCTTAAAATCAAAGATAACAGATCTACTGCACCCCAGCGTTTGCTTTTAAAAGGAACAACAACGGTCGGTCAGATTACGTTTGAGCTTGGTAATGGGATTGTTGTCATTTCAGGAGATACAGTTGTAGCTGAAAATATTAAGGGCGCACGGGTTGAACGCTCAAGTAATTGAAGCACTTGAATTGCAAATATACCGCTTAACCGTTTGGTAGTGCCGCCCTTTTCTCTCCATCAGGGCAAGGCTTCGAGCTTTGAAGTGAATCTTTTTGTAAGGCAAACCACGAAAGGTTTCCAGAATTTTAGTTTTAAGTGCTTCCGGCAAATTTCGCTTAAGCGTTTGAATTTTGGTGTGCGGAATATAAGCTGCATAGCTTTGGTCAAATTGGTATTCTGTATGCTTAGTCAGGAGGGTACCTGCTTCTAGAGAAAGATCTTCAATGACTTCTTGGGGGCCAAAACGTGCGCACAATATTTGACCAAATTGTCCAAGGGCTACAACGCCTGTAACAGCAAGCGACAAAACAGGTATGCGCTCAAGTGGTTTAAATGCTTGCTCTACAAGAGAACGATCTTGCCATTTTACACTGCGAATAAAACCAAGGGTGATATGAAAATCACGCTGAGCCTGCCTGCGTACTTGCGATTTTGGCAGATCAAGATAGAGGATTCGAGCCAAACTTTGTTTCACGTCAGGCTCTAGCTCTATAGCCAGAAACATGCTTTTGTGTGCAGGATGAGTGTGTACCATTTATGTTATGATCTCATGAATTGGTCTTTGTATTCAAGGGAATGAAAAATGTCAAAACCTCAAGAGATAGCCCAAACCATTGCGCTGCAAGCAGTTGGTTTCATTGTAAGTCAAGAAAGAATTTTACTCCCCTTTTTGTCAAGTTCCGGCCTTGCTTTAGCTGACTTACAAGCTGGATTAGAAAGTCCAGATGTACTTGCCGCCGTGCTTGATTGGCTTTTGCAACACGAACAAAATCTTTTGATGTTTTGTGCAGACTTTGATGTGACTCCAGATTTGGTTTGGCGCGCACGCAACCAACTCCCTGGGGCTCCAGCTCAGCAACACCAATCTATTTAAAGGGATATTTACACTTGAAAACCAATCAACATCTGATACCGCTATTTTAACGGTTTAGGCAAACTTATAAGCAAACTTGGCACTTTTTGTGGACTGGAAAGCAATCAATTGAAAAGCGCAATCTGTGCCGGGCGACTACAGTCCTGCTTAGACAGTTAAATAACGTGACATCCAGGCTAAAATATGATAGCCGTAGTGATGGCTTGTGCCTTTTTAAAAGTCTACTGGGGAATAGTTTAGCGGTAGAACTCTCGGCTCTGGACCGGGCAACCCAGGTTCGAATCCTGGTTCCCCAACCATTGTTTTATTGATGATAGGTTAGCTGCACATCTCATGACTACATCTCTGCTTATCTTGCTGTGCATTGGTATCTGTATATCTGCAACTGTGACCTGGCTAATGGCAAGAGTCAATATTGCCGATATCCCTGAGCAACGTTCTTCGCATGCCCACCCCACCCCCAAGTGCGGTGGAATTGGCGTCCTTGTGGGCTTGACTGTAACGCTTGCCCTCTTTATCAGCACTGACCTTCTAGTTTTTTCTCCTTTAATCCTCATCCTACTATCCACCACACTTGGCATTGGCGTGCTGGGGCTCTTGGATGACCTATTTACGCTATCCTTTAAGTGGCGGTTGTTGGTACAGACAACTGCTGCCTCTTTTATCTGTTATTACATCGTCCCTGTCACCTACCTGCCTATTCCTGGACTTGGCACCCTTGAGCTTGGTTGGCTCGGATGGGTACTTTCAGTATTTTGGATTGTGGGTTTTACCAATACCTTTAATTTCATGGATGGCATTAATGGAATTGCCGCAGGGACCGCATTACTTTCTGGACTGTTTTTAAGCTTATTTTTCATCCATTTTCTCAATATCGACTTCAGTATGGTTGCAATGGCACTTGTGGCGGGCACACTTGGGTTCCTACCATTTAATTTTCCCAAAGCAAAAATTTTCCTTGGTGACGTTGGCAGCCAAGCAATGGGGTTTTTGCTGGCAGTTCTTGCCCTTAGAGCTATCAGCGAAAGCTATCGTATTTCCATATTCACTATGCTCCTCTTATTTCTGCCCTTTTGTTTTGACAGTGGTGTGACCCTTCTTCGACGAACATTGGCGCGAGAAAATGTTTTCAAGGCACATCGCACGCACCTGTATCAGCTCCTCAATCAACTAGGATGGAGCCATACACAGGTCACTATACTTTATTTAGCACTGTCCGGCATTAGCGGGCTAACAGCTTGCATCAGCTTGAAAATCCCTCCCGAACATCATCTCTACTTATCAGCATCAGCCTTGCTATTTTATGGTGCCTTCGGCTACGTTGTGTTAAAGCGAGCCCGACAACGAAAACTCCTTGCATGAGAAGATCTCCCTTAATTCAACTCACTAACATTGGCTTGACCCGTAATCAGTTTGTTGTACTTGAAGACATCAAGCTTGCAGTTTACAGAAAACAAATTGTCACTGTCGTTGGCCCCAATGGTGCTGGCAAAACCACACTCTTAAAGGTCATCCTCGGTCTCACTCCTACATCGTCAGGTACGATTACACGTCAGCACAACTTAAAGGTGGGATACATGCCCCAGCGCTTAAAGCTGGATGCAACTCTACCGTTGTCAGTCTCCAGATTCTTGCACCTGGCCCGCCATCATAACAACAGTGCAATTGCCGAAGCCCTTGAAGAAGTCGGAGCCTTACGCCTGGCTGGTCGATCTCTGCATGTCCTTTCAGGAGGAGAACTGCAACGAGTACTGCTGGCCCGCGCTCTTTTAGGAAAACCTGATCTTTTGGTCTTAGATGAACCTGTGCAAGGGGTTGATATCAAGGGACAGAAAAATCTATATCAACTGATCACCCAGCTCAAAACTCGACTGGACTGCGGAATTATTTTGGTCTCCCATGATCTACATTTGGTTCTGGCTGAAAGTGACCAGGTGATCTGCCTCAACCAACACATCTGTTGTGCAGGCCGGCCCGAACGCGTCGTGAAAGACCCGGCCTATACCCAATTGTTTGGCAAAGAATTGGCTATCTACGCCCATCAACACGACCATAGCCACGACGAGGCTCCTGATGCTTGAGTTACTGATCCACCCTATCCTGGCTGGAATCATCACCGCCTTTATTGCAGGTCCCTTAGGCTCAATCATGATTTGGCGTCGCATGGCATTTTTTGGAGATACATTGGCCCACTCGGCCCTTGCAGGAATTGCCTTCAGCCTGTTATTGGATACCCCCATCCTCTACGGTTTGCTTTTAATCCCTGTAGGCGTTGCCATCTTCATGGCCCTCGTGCAATCACAAAAAGTGCAATCACAAAAGTTGCTGGCAACAGATACTTGGCTGGCAATTGTCGCCCATGGAACTCTCGCCATTGGCCTAGTTGCCCTTTCCTTTGTGCACGGAGTTCCCGTTGATTTGCACCGCTATTTATTTGGAGACATCTTGGCCGTTGGCCTTGACGAGGTACTCCAAATCACAGCTGGAGGGCTATTAATCTTAGCCACTCTTGCCATCATCTGGCGCCCACTTCTTTCCATGACAATAAACGAAGATTTGGCGGCGGTGGATGGAATTTCCCTGATTAGGACACGTCTTATATTCATGATGCTGGTCGCACTAACTGTCACCGTAGCCATTAAAGTCATCGGCGTTCTATTGCTAACCGCCCTATTGCTGATTCCAGCTGCAAGCGCCCGGCGCTTTTCCAAAACACCCGAACAGATGGCAGGAATTGCCACTGCAATGTGCTTGGCTTCGGTGCTGTTGGGATTTTATGGGTCAGTGTCTTTTGACACGCCCACAGCTCCGTCAATTGTCGTTGCCGCCCTTGGTATTTTTGCCGGCACCAGCGTGGTGCGGCAAGGGAGGTAACGCCAATACGCAGTACATTTTTATTGGTGGGGCTCTGCCCATAAGCGCTAACTTAATTTGGTGCAAAAAAGCTTCATGGTTATTAAATTCAAAATTCAATTTAGGCTAAATAAACCCAATTGGAATCGCATCAACGTTCTTGGAAACAGGCAGAAGATTTTTCACAAAGCAAAGTAATCCTCCATAGCCAATGGGAGTGCTTAAGGTTTTTAGAGCCTCAAACCCCTTGCTATTCACTTTTTGCAGAGCTGCTGACTTCTTGACTTCAATGGGGTAAAGCACCCCATTCTCTTCAATAAGTAAATCAACTTCACGCTTTTCCTTATCTCGATAATAATAAACTCTGGGAGTTCGACCATTATGTAGATACGATTTTATGATTTCGGAAACAACATAGCTCTCTAATATGGTGCCAGACATAGCACCACGCTCTAAAACATCAGCATTAAGCCAGCCGGTTAGGAAGCAGCAGAGTCCAGTGTCCATGAAATGAAGTTTAGGGGTTTTAATCAGCCGTTTTAAATGGTTATTAGAATATGGTTGTAGTAAATAAATAATACCTGATGCTTGCAGCACCCCTAACCACGCCTTTACAGTTGGTTCACTCACCCCAACATTACGAGCTACGTTTGCATAATTAACCATTTGTCCCGTATGAGCCGCTACAACTTGCATGAATTTGTGGAAAGTGACCTGATCAGTAATTTGTAGGTACTCACGCACATCGCGTTGAATATATGTGGCCACATAAGACTCATAGAAACGCTCCCAATTTTTCCCATTGTCCATCACTACATCCGGATAAGATCCTCGCCAGATTTTAAAAAAGTGATCTGGCAAAGTTAGAACCTGCGCACTTTGTTGCCGCTCTTTGATTATTTCCCAAGTTGGAAGAAATGGAGCACTATTAGCGCGATTCTGCTCTTCCGCAAGAGAAATACCTTGAAGGTTCAAAACAGCAACTCGTCCTGCAAGAGATTCCCTCACATTTTTCATCATGTCAAATTGCTGTGATCCAGTCAGCCAAAACATGCCTGGTTGTTTGCTTTGATCAACTGCAATTTTGATGTAGGGAAACAAATTGGGAGCATACTGCACTTCATCAATCAAAGTGGGCAACCGCAACCGCTCGATAAAGCTAGCAGGATCTTCCTGAGCAGCGGTACGCATGTTGATGTCATCCAACGTCACGTAAGAACGTCTATCTTTTTGAATTTCTTGCAGCAGTGTTGTTTTGCCAACTTGTCTGGGACCTGTGAGCAGTAAAACACGAAAACTAAGGCTTGCATCTTCAATAGCTGAGCGAAGAGTGCGTTTTATATACGTATCCACATCCATCTCGACTAATCTAAAGTCTGATTTTATATTAGTCGAATAGTGCTAGGGTGTCAACCAACTTCAAGTGTGGCTGCAAACCGTTCGCGCTAACTCTAACATCGCCAATTTTTTTGCTTGCTGGAGATCAGTCTTGCCACTGGCCAGCAACGGCAATTCAGGTACGAGGATGAAATTCGCTTGTGCTGGAATCCAAAGCTTTGGTAGATCGCGCCCGTTGAGTTTTTGCCATAGATCTTGAGGCTTAAGTGACGCGTGGCTGTAGATAACAGCAAGTTGCTCTCCTTTTTTCTCATCTGGGATTGAAACAACGATTGCAAGCGGTCACCCAAGGATGGCGTTGATCTCTTCTTCGATTTTAATATGGGGCACCATTTCCCCCCCCCTATTTTACTAAATCGAGTCAGTCGATCGACGATCGTAATAAATCCGCCCTCATCCACCTTAGCCATGTCTCCGGTAATGTACCAACCTTCCCGTGTAAAGGCCTGCTTTGTCTTTTCGGGTTGGTTTAAGTAGCCTTGCATACAACTGCCGCCGTTAACCAGCAACATGCCAGCATGTCCAAAGGGGATGGGCGCAAAAGTTTCGGGGTCTACAATTCGAGTTGCCACCCCTGGAAGTGTGGTGCCTACAGTTGCAAATTTGTGCCCCTTTTGAATCCATCCAGGACTATGTCGGACATTGGGAGTATTAATAGCGACCACAGGTCCGGTTTCTGTGCAGCCATATCCTTCAAAAAGTTCAATGTCAAATTTGCTCTTAAAGTCCTGTGCAATTGAAGGCCTGAGTTTTTCAGCGCCAACCACTGCATATCTGAACAACGGCAAAAAATTAGTTTTAAGCAGACGCGCTTCGCGCGACTTAATTGATGGTACCAGCCCCAAACGCCTTAGATATTTATGAAAAGCCTAGAGGTTATTCTTTTACAAAATGCTCAAAGGACAGGTGAAGGAGTGGCAAATTACATTGGTAAATGAGCACTTTGAGCGTACCAGGAGACGGAAATCTTCATCTGTCTTCAGCAGTATAGAGCAGTTTCATTTTTGCATACTGTATGGCTGATAATGTGGTTGTTAAAAATTTCTCTTCACTCACAATCTCATGGCGTGCGAGGTTGTCTTGGTAATAATTAATAAATCTTCCAATTAATTTCTGTTCTTCAGCCTTGTCATTTTCTCTGAACTGGATGTCTATATAAGTAATAAAATGAAGACTGTCAAAAACTTTCTCTGTTGTTTCTGTGCTAATTGATGAAGGCATGAGTTTTAAAAATATTTTTCTATGCTCTTCCGAAAACTTAGAAAGGGTGCAGATTATATTATTTCGTATCATTGATGTATCCGTAGGTTTTAGAAGTACTTTTACCTGCTTTACAAAATCAGATCTCATATCTTTTTTAATGCTTTTCTCAAGATTATTTAAAATTAGGCTCATATGCCCACCTTGTGTATTATCAAGAAACAACTCTCTTCCTAATGTAACAATGTCATTGAAATCCTCAGTAGCTATTTTTGATAAACCACGTATTAAATGACCTTTAGAGATGGCGTTCATATCTTTGTTGTAGAGCCTTTTAGCTTCTTCCATAATGAAGTCCCTTCTTTCCTTTGGAATCTGAGATATATACTCTACTAGGTCTACAGCACCATCTTCACCAATCGTATTATAAATTGTTAGTGTTCTCCCTATAACATCAGGAATATCGTCATATGGAATGCAAAGAATAGTAGTTATAACTCTTCCCAGTCCAGGTGTTTCGATAGATAATATTCTCCTCAGGTAATTAGCCATTGACACCTTCTTTTCATTCTTAATATTCTTCAGTGAGCATATAACGCCATAACGACTGATGTTAGATCCCGTAAGGGGAAATAATATTAATGAAGCTTGGTATAATACTTCAATTTCTTCCTCAGGGACATCAGAATAGGCAGCAAATCAGGGCTGTTCAGTAAAAGCTTGCATTTTAGGTAAAATTTAGCTTTAGTATTGTCTAACCGTAACAAATGGAGGTTAAGATGTTACTAGAAATTCTCA
>JBDLIP010000087.1 GCA_039714795.1 Pseudomonadota bacterium
CAACATAGAGAGAAAGGAATTTCACGGTGAGTGGAACTATATTATCAAGCCGAACAACAAGGTCTATTTGTGAATGTTATTTTTCCCAGCTTCCTAACTACAATCACCGGCTGCATTGCTTCAGCCCGCTTGATAGAAAATTCTGCCAGTTTCTCCAGCGCATTACCGGCCCCATTGCCTAGCGAACCCTTCAACACATCACTGGTTTTTAAAGCATTGGTTTGACCAAATGGCGTTACTGGAAAAACCGAACTGGTGGCTTGGTTTTTCAAGAAGCTAGACATGCCACCTAAGATGCCTGCAAACAAACTTTCTCTAGCAACTTCACCAGCACGATCAACAACCTTACCCCGTACACCTGAAGCACCATCCTCTCCAAAAATCCAACCCTCAACCGTAATTTCAACACCCATCCCATTTTCCTCCACAAAAGCAAGAGTATTAATACGACACATAGCTCGTTCCGATGACAAATCTCCATAGCAACTACCAACTAGCACCGCATCTTTAATACGTGAACTCCAACCACGTGGCAGATTGCCAGAATCAATCAAACGTAGTGCTACCGGCTGCGGATTACTCTGAGATGCAACGGCAGTAGATACAACCACACCAGACAAAAGCGCCGCTTTTGCATACGTACCTGCAACCACGTATTGACTGCTGTGAAACTTAAAGTGATTATCTGTTTCAACACTGACAAAAGCCATTTTGGCTAAAGATTTTCCAGCCCCAACTTTTGAAAAATCCCCAGCCATTGGTGTAGCAGTAACACCTGAGATGCCCCCGCCTGAAACACCAGAGAGTGAATTGGGGGAATCACTCTCTGGCAAACTGCTGGAAGCTGGATTAAACCCCCTAGCCTCAGCATTCTTTAGACCCCCCACAGCCAAAGCTTCCAGGGCATCAAGTCGTTTTTTCATAACATTGTTTTCAAGGAGCAGTGATTCAAACTCTTCGTTCTTGGCTTCCGCCTTTTCCATTAATCGATGCGACCACAAATCTCGCATATCAACAGAATCAGAAGCCAAGCTGATCTGCTGACGCACCGGGCTTTGCACCTGCCCTGCAGGCTCCAACCTACGGCCTTGCATACTCAGCGCGGCACAAAGAATAATTACTCCAATACCAATAATAAGGCTCAGCCGCAACAGCTGACGATAACGGATTTGCTGACCAGCAACCCCTTTGGGATCAGAAAATATTCTCCTTAGCAACGCTTGCAACATAATGCTTTAGCCTTTATTGGCAAAGATGGTACTAATGTTGTCGATATGAAATCCCAACAAAACACCAATTATAAGAATGGCAAACGCCAACCAAATATTACCTTTCATCAAAGATCCAACCGCACCACCTATAGTTCCAATCAACAGCGCTGCTGTACCTACAGGACCCTTAACCATAGTTTCAACCGAAGAGGCACTTTTGGAAAGATTATCCAAACTACTGGCAAACGCATTATTACCGCCCCAAAATAGGCTCAATGCACCGACGTAGATAACTGCTTGATAGTATTGCAACCGTGATTTCAACTTAATCATGTTTCGTTTCCTTTCTTGCGAATTGTTACAAGTTTTGTGATTTCATTTGGCTTTAAGACTTTTTTCCTTACATGGACTCCCTCCCCCGGTCTTGAAAAGTGTTGCGGATCTAACTTAATGACTTTGTCACCAACATTTTTAACTGCAAAGATCACTACCTCATGGCTATCGTTGGCAAAACAATCCGACGCTGCCGCAGTCATACTTGCATTACCCCTATCTGCAACAACCAAAGGCATTCTTTGAAATCCCGCCGGAACAAAGCCTCGACCAAAGTCTTCCAGCCAAGCTTGAATCGTATTGACATCAACCTTTTTGACTTTGCTGGACGCTAAAGTAATAGGTTTGGGAGATTTCGAATGGGTTTGAATTCGCAAATCTTGCACCTCCCCCTTGCTGGTCATAACCGTTACAAACAAAGGACGTTTAAGCCCCTCACCTGCTATAAACAAATGCCCAGATTTATGCAGCTGCACATGATCACTCAAATCATCTGGGTAGTAATAAAGCTCACTAATCTCGTCATCTCGCACACTAACCCGGGTCATTCCATGGGCGGAAACAGCTATATCGATGACCCGATCATCTTGCATGGTTTCACACCAGGACGGGATGCTGATCAAGCAACAACTAAGCAAAAATCCACTCCTATAAATCTTCATTGGCAACTTCCTCTAAACTCTCTACCAAAACACAACCTTTGCCAGATTCACGCCAACCCAAAGCATAAGTTTTAGTCTGCACAACTGGACTTTTGTCACGGCCAAAAAAAGCCATAAATGTACCCTGGACCAGGACTTTCTTAGCGCTTCTATCAATTGCAAATTTTTTGGGATAAAAAACTGTACTCACGCCATCTTGCTTGATACGCAGGGCATTCTTCTTGAGCACATCCTTTAAGATTTCAGCGTTGCTAGAAATTTCTAAAAACAATTTATTCTTTCGATCAACCGTATGCCGGCTAACCGTAAACAAATCTGACAACACGCTAAAAGACCAATCAACCAGGTACGTTTTACAAATTTGCTTACCATCGAAAACAATCTGCTTTTGCAAATTGTTCTGTGGCACCAAAATAACGCGATCCCTCTCTACCAAAACCTTCCAAGACAAAAGCACATTCGACAACAGCATCAATACCGTCACAACAAACGCAAAGTTACGCTGTTCTATAAGCTTGCGGCTTCTGGACAATAAATCTTGAGACCTCATGCCAGCCACCTACGTTCATAAGATGGCAGCCAAGATGCATCAATTTGCGCTACTCGACTACCGAAATACCAATTCAAAAACGAAACAACAGAAAAACCAGCAGCTTGCTTTTTAGACTTTTTCCAAAGCCAAACTCCACCTAGAGCCAACGCAAGCAACACAAATCCTATAACCTTATTGCTGACAAAGAAAAATACTGAAAAACCCACAACCCCAATGGAAAGTTCATCGATTGTCAAACCAACAACACGCAAAGGTGCAGACATATGCTTGAAAATCCTGTGCTCACCAAGATTCATTGCTCGACTCCTCTTGATTGCACCACAAAAACCTGCTTTTACACCGAATTAGGGCGCAAAACACACAAAGAATTCTTGAGAATTTTAGAAAACAAGGTATGATTAGAAGCATCTAATTTCTTTCCGGATGTTAGTGTTACGTCTCTGTTGGCGGGGAAAATTACGGCAACAGGGGCGTTTTTCTAAGTTCCGACACTCATTTTTGACACAACCTTCGCCTTGGTAATACCCCAAATAAGAGGCTTTACCCTACCCACACACTTGGTAAAACTTGTTTTTCTATTCATCATCTCTTCTTCTCCTCTTCATCCTTATGCCGACTAAACTTATGCCGGCCAAAATAAAATCATAGCCAAGTGTTCCCACGGTCTTTCGTTACCAAACGACCGTGACTCAAACAAAAAATAAGCCTTACGCTACCAAAAATACTAAATAAAAAAAACTACCAACACAGGAGAAATCCCCGCTGTTAAACAAAAATATTATTATCTAAAATTTTAACTAAATTACTGCGCCAACGGGAAAATGCACTGTGATTTTCCTGTTAACACTTGTGCTTATACAGAAAATTAACATGCGATGCAACCAGTTTTTTTCATGGTAAGAAACTTTTTGCCTTGTGGAAGACTAAATCCCAGTTGCAGATCCCACCAATTGTGGCGGGGATCATTTGCTGGCAAAAGAAATCATAACATCTACCGTCTTGAACCTTTATTCCAGCCAAAGCTACACGAACGTGACAGACCTTGCTCAGGTACGTGGTCTTGCCTACTTCTTTCCGATTGCAACCCATGTAGAATATTTATGGCAAAAATAGAATCAAAGTCTGGGTATAATCCAGTGGGTAACTGATCTAATAAAAACCAAGCTAAATGATAGAATTTCCTACGTTGCTTTGGTTCTGCGTATTTAAATCTTACTGCATTAATCATGGGTAACTCTAACCTCAGAAATACAAGCGCCAGAATCTTGAAGTGCTTGCAAGATATTTTCTAAGAAATTTTGCTTTACCCAGTTTGCTATAAAACGTGTAGGTGCAATCAACTCAAAAACAGAATCGTCTAGTTCTTTCAATTTAAGCTTGGAAATCCAACTTTTAAAGGTTGGGGCTCCCAAAGTTCGAGCTAATTGCTTGCAAACACTGGTCCAAAGAGGAGAAAATTTCTGTTGAGTAATTTCAGCTTCAACTTGCGCTAAAGTAACAGATTCTGTTGCTGAGTCATCCTGCTGATTATTTTCGTAAGCTCCCTCCAAAACTTTGGTAAGGTTTTCAGAATTTAAGATCCAGTTAAGATTAATCTGCCAACCACGCTCCCCTTTCCCCATCAAAAAATCGTTAGAGGAAATCTGTTTGCACAGGTTTTCCCATTTTCCAAGGTCGTTTGAGAATTCTTCCTGCAATAGTTCTGCCAATCTTTCCTCTCTCATCGGAGTCATGCGACAAGGAGTTTTATCTTTCCAAACATGAATGTTCCACGAATCAAGCATTTCTTGCACCTCTTGCACTAAATTTTTTGATTGAATTTCTGCACACGCGTCCTTCTCTGTGTGTGTAGTCTCTATAGTAATCTTATCTATATATGATCGGGCCAATTTGGCCCGATCGATCGGGCCAGCAATAATCCCTTTGTCAACAACGCTTTGAGCCCGTTTCTCGATCGGGCCAAATTGGCCCGATCGATGAGTACCAATTTGGCCCGATCGAGGGGCCCATTTTGCTTCATTTTCTTCAGAGGGATTTTTCAAGGTATCGCTGTTATTTTTCGGATTTTCATACGGATGGATTTTCTTATCATTTTTTTGGCGAGGATTATGGGGTTTTGCCTTGCTCTCGATTTCTGCAAGTTGACCATAAGCAATCGTATACCATTTTACTTTATTGAATCGATTTTGATTAAGTTGCTTGCTAATTAGCAAGCCCAATTTTTCTAGGGATTGTAGGGTTCTTTTTACAGTTCTTTCCGATAAAAAGGAAAACTGCTCTTGCCATTGTTGGTAGGTGTTGTGTACCCAATACTTGCCTTCAATAAAATTTTGATTGAAATTGGGGTTAAGCCAATAATGGACTTGCTGTAGAATAATGGCCTCATTCAGGCCAATTTCTTTTGCTAAAGATGGAAGCACCATTAATGGTGACTCGTTGATAAGAAGTTTGCTCATAGTCTTTTCCTTTACGTTCAATGTATTTTATACAAACACAACTTGACAATTGACCCTGAAAAGGCTAAAATGAGCTTGTTGATTTGGGCTCTTATAGCCGTCCCGGGTTTTGTGATCTGGGGGTTATATAGGCCGCTAGCTTGCCCCCCGTCAAGCTAGACCGTTTGTTTATATCATTTCGTTCATTCTCCTCTGCTCATATGTCTAAGTCGATGATTTGCTTTGTTGACGTGGCCTTTTTTTTCGCAATCTCTTCAAAGTATGCACGAACAACCTTTTCAAACCAACCTGATTTGGTAAGGTACTCCCTGCGTGCATCTTCCTCTATTTCTTTAAGAAGATCACGCGGTAATCTAATATTTATGACCCCTTTTGTTTTCATAGTTTCCTAAACTTTTAATTAACTTCTAGTTGCAAGCTAATTCCTTGCAGAGGCTAAGTCAACAACTTTTTTGTGGCAGATGATGGCAGTTGGTGGCAGTTGCACTAGATTTTGTTCGTGAAAAAAATTACTTTTTTACTTTTTTACTTTTTTAGGTTTTTATGGAAATAAATTAATAGGTGTTTACTTTTGCTCAAACTCCTTTAATTTCCGGCCTCCCCAGTTAAAATTTATCTCCATAAAAACATCTTTAATTAAAAGAGGCTTTAAGTTTTTTCTTAAAAAATAAAAATGACTCATGATTCCGGAAAATTATTCTCTAGAATTTCTATAATTTGTTCTTTCATTGAGATTCCTTGAATAGCACAACTTTTCTTTAGTCTGCGGTGCAAATAAACTGGTAGGTCCACACTAAATTTTATAGTTTCTGTATTTTGTTCTTGAACTGGTGGTTTTGGCTTTTCTTCTACCACCTTTTCATTTTTCTGAGTCACTGTTGTTGTCGAATCAGCTTCAGAACCTACCCAATCATCCAGGGTTTTTTCGATTTCACGTAAGTCATTAACTGTTTTGAAATTTACTTTCTTTTTACTCATGCTGCTTTCTCCTTTTGTGTATTGGTAGCAAATTTAATAAGCTGTTTTACAGCGGATTGTATTTCTTGGCCTGCTAATGAGTTTGGATCTTCCTCAATGGCTGATGTTCCTCTTGCAGCGGTTTCGGCATAAGTTACACGCTGACATATTTGCGAAGTGATTACAGGAATTTGGTATTGCTCTAGCGCCTCTTCCACATCTCTACCGATTACAGAATTGATAATTTTACGATTTATGATAAATGCCGCTACAATTTTTTTGTAGTTGGTAAGTGTCTCCCTCACCTCTTTGATTAAGTCTACTACTTCCTTAGCTGCCCATACATCATATGGCGAAGGTTGTACAGGGATCGCTACTACATTGCTAGCGGCAATACATGATTTTGCTACTGTGGAAACCCTAGGTGGTCCATCAATGACTATGAAGTCATAGTCATCTTCAAGTAGTTTTACCTGTTTATGGAGTGTGCCGGAAGGCATTCCGACTACGGAAAACAAGGGCTCTTTATCTCTTGCTGCAGCCCAGTCAAGGGCACTTCTTTGTTCATCAGCATCAATAAGCATTACTTTTTTACCGGCCATTGCTAGTGTGGAAGCTATATGGATCGAAATTGTCGTCTTACCGACTCCACCTTTTTGGTTCAGAACTGCTATAATCATGTCGACCTTCTGTGTTGCACTGTGTATTTAATTTTGTCTCAATACTACAAGACACATCATTAGTCTGTTATATGGAAGCATAAAAGATTAGGTTGAAAAACATTTGTTTGATCAGTGTGACCTTAAAACCACATTTAAGTCATTCCTCATATATTTTTACGATTCTTCCCACAAAGGTGTAGATCATTAAATATTGATACCTTTAAAAGTTTTTTCCCCTAAATCCTGTTAACTTTAATTAATTAAAACAATGTAAACTTAAAAAAGCAAACCCTTTCTACCTCATTAGAGGTTTGATGGGAATAAGGGTTTATTATTTTTCTTAAAATATTACAATACATCAGGTGTAGTCATAATTGCTATTTGATATGTTTTAGGCCTAATTTTGAAGGTCTTATGGTGTTTTCTTGGGAGCCGATTTGCATAACATCAGTTAGAGTTTTTATATATTTAAGGGTTTGCGGCTATACGCATTACCTTTTTTAAGGTTTTGTTTTTGTGTGTAAAATATTAAAAACCTCTGTCCTTTTTTCTTTAAGTAAATTTTTGATTTTATATTTTTATCCTTATTTAAGGTAATGAGTAATAAAATATTTTTTTAAATAAGATTAAGATTTTTTAATCTTTAATTTGAGTGTCTGAGATTTCTTCTTAGAGTCACGTAATAGTTAGGGTGTTTGTTGTATAATTTCTAGAAGTGCTGTAGTTGGGAGGTGGTTTTTAAGGTGTCTTAGGATTAAACCGAGGGATAGGATAGAGAGCAATGGCACTAATTTTAAGGAAAAATTGTTTAGGACAAAGGGTTTGCAGCGATAGAGTGTGAGTACCCACCTAATGGCTACCACAGGCAAGATGACGGATTTGTTGAAGGGGTGGCAAACTAAGAATGAAAACGCAAGCCCAATCTTTTAATGAAGATGACCCCTCAGGTCAATATGGAAGCTATTTTAGCTCTTAAAGGGCTCAAGCACAGGGCTACCTCATGAAGCAGTCATCATATATTGCTTAAATCCTCATCTACAAAGGGATACCGGCCGTTTTCAGCCTGCAAAAAGCACGTAGTATTGCA
>JBDLIP010000088.1 GCA_039714795.1 Pseudomonadota bacterium
AGGAATTTACAAAAATACAAAGTATAAGAAATAGTAATTTGCAGATTAATTTTTAAAAAAGCAAAATTTTATCTTCGGAATTATTAAAATTAATGGTGGTAAAATTATCTATAGTTATTAAATTCAAAATTCAATTCAGGTTTGATCTTTGCAAGGAAAAAATTCTGGCTCTTTTGGAATTGCCGTGAAAGAAAAATGTTTTAAAATTAAGAGATGCGTAGACATGCCCACATATCAAATTGCCCTTTTCGAAAGGGAAATATGCGGCTATTGTTCAGCCGCTCCCGCTGTACCAATAACCCTTTGATAAATAAGTAATATTTTTTTAGGTTTTCGTAAACTTTTTCTGAAATTTCCTTTTTAATTCAAACATTTAACTAATGATCGTAGTAAGGTGATGCGATCAAAATACGTAAGTAACTGACAAATAACAAGAAAACAGCAAGAAAGTTTACGAAAAGTAAAAATCTTTTTCTTTGTTTTTCAAGTGGTTATTGGTCCAGCGGGAGCGGCTGGCTATTGTTCATATTGGCCACCTTAATTTTGTGATTTTATACTTTATGAGCATGCAGTTATGTTGTTGACACTCAATTTGTGTCACAAAATGGGTAGACCGGCCTCATTGAATAACCTGTAAAAACGCACACGTTCTAAGATATAGTTGCCTCTGTAACAGTAGTATTTGAGCCATTCTTCTTCCACGGCAATTTCAAAAGAGCCATTTATTTGCCTATCGTCATCTCGAAAATCTGTTTTGAAACTCAGGCCTGGCAAAGACTTGCTCGCGTTGCCCAAATGAAGTGCTAACACGATGCCATTCGATCCAATGAGGAATCTGAAGAAAACCCATAGCCAAATGTGCAACCTAAGCGAAAATAAACCTTTGGCAGGTTTATGCAAACCTCAACATTTTGATTCAGCACATATATTCTGCAAAAGAAAGGTGATCAAGCCGTGCGCGTGCAGGTGGCATTGAGCGTTGATAAGGTCCCAATGCGTATCGTTGCAAAAAATATCCAGTCAACTTCAACCCTAAAGAAATTTGTTGAGCATCGGCTACTTGGTCTTTCGTTGTTAGGAAAGCAGGTAGCTCGAGCAAACGGTCGTGGTAAGCTTTGCCCACTTCTTTTGTCACAGCGCGTCCTGTGCGTGGTGAAACATATCCTAGATTTTCCTGCTCTCCTGTGACAGCACAGTGTGACAGCTGAAGGCCAAACCCAATTTCACGCAATAGACACAATTCAAAATTGACATACTTACCCCCTAAATCTGGTTGATCAAGCTCGACAATCAGCTTGTGCAAAGCATCGTACAAGCGTGGTGCTGGTTCACGTTCCGGAGTTACAAAATCAAGCCATGTGCAGGCTGCCAGCAAAACTGTGAGCGCTGCTGGTTTGTGAAAACTGCTGATCCATCGACTTTGTGTTTCCTCTATCGTCCAGGCTCCCAAATGTTCACTTAACCGTGCCTTCCACACCAAGCGTGCTTGAGTTCCAGGTTGCAAGGCAGCGTTTATCTTGCGACTACGACGCAAAATGCCAGCATAACGACCGCGATGCTCAGTTAAAAAAGTAACTATTTCCTGGCTTTCACCATGTCGCCTTGTTGATAATAATATACCGCTATCGGTCCACTCCATCGCGTCTTCTTCCTATGCTATACCGTAGCTGAATCAACCTGTTGGTTTACGTAGATTTCTATTTATCTTCAGTCTAAGCATCAAAATCAAGTCCCACTTCTTTGTAATGTCCGGGGCGCTCTACCCAATTTTCTTGAACTTTGACATGCAAAAACAAGTGTACCGGACAATTCAACAGCGTACTCAAATCTTGACGGGATTTTTCCCCGATCAATTTAATTTGCTTGCCGCCCTTACCTAAGACAATCGGCTTTTGACTTTCTCGCTGCACATAAATGGTTTGGTGAATTTTGATGCTTCCATTCTTGAATGTCTCCCATGTATCTGTTTCAACTGCAATCGAATACGGTAGTTCTTGGTGTAGGTACAAGTAAACTTTTTCCCGGGTAATTTCTGCTGCCATCAAACGCTGCGGTAAATTGGTAATTTGATCAGCTGGATATAGCCAAGGGCTTTTAGGCAAGCTTTGGGTACAAAAGTTCATAAAGTCTTCCACTCCGTCGCCCAGTGTTGCAGAAATCATAAAAGTTTTTTCAATTTCACGCCCTTTGGTTAACTCAGCTGCAAGCTCAAGCAAACGCTCACCCGGAACCAAATCGATTTTATTGAGAATTAAAATCGGCTTTTTATCTGCACGTTGCAGATAATCCAAAATTCTTAGAGTTTCTTGCAAGTCTTTACGGTGTACATCGACAATGACAGAAACTATATCCGCATCACGCAAAGCACCCCAGGCTGCTTTGACCATGGCCCGTTCTAAACGTCGCTTGGGATTAAAAATCCCAGGTGTATCCACCAGAATAACCTGCACATGCTCTCGCAAGGCAATGCCTAGAATGCGAAAGCGAGTGGTTTGTACTTTTGGGGTAACAATTGAAACTTTAGCGCCAACTAGCAAATTAATCAGAGTCGACTTTCCAGCATTGGGAGCCCCAAGTACAGCAACAAACCCACACTTATCCTCTTGTACAGGCATCACCCTTTGTCCTCGACGCCCAATTGTTCTAACATTGCTTTTGCAGCAGCTTGGGCTGCATCACGCTTTGCAGAGCCTTTTCCTTGAGCTGCCGGAACGCCTGCAACACGCACTTCCAAAACAAATGTTGGTTGATGATGCGCACCATAGCTCTTTATAATCTTGTACTCAGGAATCGGTTTGCCATTACGTTGGGCCCATTCTTGCAAAAGTGATTTTGGATCTTTCAGGTTCGTCTTACCAAGTTGCAGAATAGGTCGCCAATACCGATGAATAAATGCTTTGGCAACATCCAATCCTCCGTCAAGATATAATGCTGCAATCACAGATTCACAGCAGTCCGCTAGAATTGGCTCACGTTGCCTGCCATGCGCGCGTAGCTCTGCCCCAGCGACATTCACATAATCGTCTAAGTTAATTTCTTGAGCAACCCTTGCAAGAGTTTCACGCCGCACAAGAGAAGTAAAGCGCCTTGAAAGGGCCCCTTCATTTTCTTCAGGAAAATCCTGAAAGATCATTTCTGCAATTACTAAGCCAAGGACACGGTCACCAAAAAATTCTAGTCTTTGGTAACTGGGAACTGATTGCGCTGAGCTGGCACTCGGGTGCGTTAGAGCTTCCTCTAAAAGAGGTAAAGATTCAAAATGATGTCCAAGCGCCTTAAAAAGAAGTTCAAATGAATCAAGCATTTCCTAATATATCATTTGCATCATTCGACCATAACGGGTTTCTGTTGGCCATTTCCATGGCTGCCACCAATAAGTTTCAGGGTCGGTGGGTATTTTCGTTGAAAAGAAAATCAACTCAGCTTGACCTACGATGTTTTCATAAGGCACCATCCCCAACCGTGTTCCACGGCTGTCATCGGAGTGATCGCGATTATCACCCATAACAAAGTAAAAACCCTCAGGTACGACAAACTCTTGGGTGTTATCAAGTACGTTCATTCCAAAATCAACGGTTTTTACAATCAAATGCTCTACACCATTGGGTAGGGTTTCCGTATAGAGCTGAGACGTATGGTATCTACCTTTCTCATCACGCCATTTGTAGTCTTCTTTAAATTGAAGCCGCGCCTCTTGCCCGTTGACAATAACGATGCCATCAACCACTTGAATCACATCTCCAGGCACACCGATGACCCGTTTGATCCAATCTTCACCTATTTCATGGGATGGACGAAAGACGATAACATCTCCCTGTTTGGGCGCCCCTGATAGAACTCTGCCCTCAAATAAAGGAAAACCAAAGGGAAAAGAATAGCGACTGTACCCATAAGTGAACTTCGAAACAAACAAATAGTCTCCCACCAAAAGGGTTGGAACCATAGAAGGAGTTGGTATATTAAATGGTTTATAGAGTAGAGAGTGAAAAAGCAAAACAAAGGCACCTGCATACACAACTGTCTTAACGAGCTCTATCAGCCAATGATCTTGTTTCTTGGGCATCGATTTTAAAATCCGTTGTTTCTACCTGCGCTACTCCAAAATCTGGGCTTAGCCCTGGGATAACTCACAGCTCTCACGTACGCCTGAGTACGTTGCGACCGCTCGTTCGATTTTTCTTAAAGTATCGCAGGTACAGTGAATATTCTTATCCAAGTAGTATAGGAACAAACCATAAAATGCAAGGATATATGCATTTACACATCCAGCGCATACCGACAGTTATCCTTGCCATTTTGAGTGAATGCGTGTACAAAGAGTTAATAAATTCTTAAAATTAGGAAAAGTTGTCGCTCTTTATGCAAGCTAAGTTTCTGACCACACCGATCGATCGAAGAGACCTGCTGCGTGTAGGTGGGGGTCTTATTGCCGGATCTCTGATTGTGCCCAAGTGGGCTGTTGCTGCTCCTTTGAAACCAGAACAGGCTTTGAATCTTTACAATGTCAATACTGGTGAATTTTTCAAGGAAGTGATTTGGGCAGGTGGCGGATATGTTCAAGAAAATCTCACAAAGGTTTATAGCTTCTTGAGGGATTGGCGTACCGGTCAGGAAATCAAGATTAACCACGAGCTACTTTCTTTGCTCTATCGATTGGGTGAAAAGGTCGATGCGAAAAAGCCTTTTGAGATCTTTTGTGGATATCGTTCGCCAAAGACAAACGCGCAGCTTCGCAAACGCAATAAGGGTGTTGCTCGGCGTAGTCGGCATATGACTGGAGATGCTGTGGATTTTAAGATTCCAGGTGTGCGTCTCAGACATTTACGCAATGCTGCTACGGCTGAAAAAGTGGGTGGTGTTGGTTATTATCCTAAATCAGGTTTTGTACACGTTGATATCCGTGAAAGGTTTACCACGTGGTAAACTCAGCTGTATCACTTGATACAGTGCGTGCAGCAGCAGATCTCTTACAATCACATATCAGACATACTCCGATGTTAGATGCGTGTCATGCGCGGATGTCTCTACCGCACCCGTGCCGTTTGCACCTCAAGCTTGAACAACTGCAACTTACCGGATCTTTTAAAATCCGGGGTGCCACACACAAGCTCTTACGCTTGTCGCAGCGACAGAGGCAAAACGGTATTGTCGCCGCTTCTGGCGGAAATCACGGACGTGCGGTTGCCTATCTGGGTTGGAAACATTCAATTCCTACAACTATTTTCTTGCCATGCACTACCCCAAGAGAAAAAATAGAAGCGATTGAACATTGGAAGGTGAACGTCGAGTTTGCTGGAGAGAATTTAAATGCAGCAAACAAGATTTCCCGAGATTACGCTGAGAAAAACAATCAAGGCTTTATTCACCCTTACGCTAACCCTGAGGTCATCAGCGGTCAGGGTACCCTTGCATTGGAAGTTTTGCAAGATTGTGCAAGCGTTGACGTGATTGTAGTTCCTATTGGTGGGGGAGGATTGATCAGCGGTATGGCAGTGGCTGCTAAGGCCTTGCGGCCAAATCTCAAGATCATCGGTGTGGAGCCAGAAGGTTGCCCCACGCTCTATAACAGCCTGCGCGCCGGTCATGTTGTTGCAGTTCCCGAAATCACAACAGAAGTGGGGACCCTTGCTATACAACAAACAACAGATGTGAATTTTAATTTAGTGCACAACCACGTCGATGATGTGGTGTTGGTGAGCGATCAAGACATGCATAATGCCTCTCGTTGGTTATGGCAGGAGTTTGGTATTGCCGCAGAGCTAAGTGGTGCAGCCTCAGTGGCTTCCCTTCTGGCCAAAAAAATTCAGGTTGATCCCTGCGTGCAAATTTGTGCTGTTATTTCAGGAATGGGTGCTGATGGAATTAATTCAGGCGAACCTCTTTAATTTTATCGCTAACGTGATATGATGAGAGGCAGCTGGAAAAAAAGTCTTAATGCCGGGTTAGCTCAGTTGGTAGAGCAACTGATTTGTAATCAGTGGGTCGCGAGTTCGAATCTTGCATCCGGCACCAAGCCCACAAAGGGTTTCAGAGGTTTCCAAAAATTCAAAAATAATTTTGGCAAGCATACGGCAAGCATTTTGAAAAATTTCGCGGATTGGGTTTTTTGAAAAAGTTTGTTTCTTCGGAAAAATCTTGTTATTTCAGGTGGTTCGTCTAAAGACTGGAACCTGTTGGTTCACTTTGATTTTTTTGCTGTTGATTTCTATTCGTGTTTAGCGTTACCCTGATTAGACGTGACGGAAAGGTTGGTACACCTAACCGCCACTACCGCTAACAGATCGATAAAGGATCCGCTAATGGATATTGTCAATTTATACAATTCTGTCCTGCTTTGCCAACACAAACATTCGTTTGTGGCTGGAGGTACGCTTATGCGTTCCTGCTTGGATGGAACTTGTAAAAACTATGGCTCTACCCATTGGTCCAATGTTTGTGGGGCTTTTGGAGATGTGGTTACCTTAGTTTCTTGGTTGCTCCGGAGTTCTCGCTTATCTGATCTGTTGTGGATTTGTATCAGCGATAACCTCAGAAAAGGAGTAACCAATCATGTACTTTTTAAACCATACCTATATTGTAGGCCGTCTGCCCGAAAACCCTCACATTTTTTCTGATGGTGAAGGAGGCAACTTAGCCACTTTTACTTTGCTCACGCCTGTTGATGGCGGTGAGCGCCTTGAAAAACACCACATTTCAGTAGAAAACCCGCTCTTGGTCGAGTATGTGTCCTCTTGTTTGTGCGAAGGTAACCTCGTCTTTGTTGCAGGGCGGTTGGAGCCATCTTCACTGGATTCTGGCCCCTCTTGGATCGTCATCTCTAAAACCTTTGGCGGTCTGCACCCGATTAATTCACACGTGCACATGCCATTGCCTGAGATTGCTTCGAGCAGCGATAATTAAGATGTATACGGAGAAGGTGGTGTCTATTGATGGTGCCACCTGTACCTTCATACCTGTATCTATCTGTACCTTTACACAGCAAAATTATCCTGACATAGTTGGAGAAAGGGTATGGATTATGATGGATTGACCGACATGCAGACCTGGAGAACCTATGAAGACTTTTCAGATTCATTCATGGCAAAACACCTTGAGGTATTTCTATATGATACCTACCATCAACTTATCGCTATGTTGCTCTACCCTCAAAATTGTAAGTGTAGCTTGAGTTGCGACTGTGATGAATTGCGAGAAATGACTGTACTCTCCCTGAATACTTACTTGTTCGAACGCTTGCAAGAAAAGCTCACAGATCCAAATAAGATTCACGGCTTAAAACGACTCTTACAAGTTCCCGAGGATCATTATTTCAGGAGTAACTGGTACAAGGCTTTTTCTTTACGGCAGATTCATAAAGAGCTTTGTCAAAAAGAGCCTACTTTCAAAAGAGTTCACCATTTAGTATGGGCTTTTATTGAACTGGCCGAAATCAGCCGTGCTAATAACAAAGGTAATCTTGTTACGTTAAAGGATGCTCAGGAATTAGTGTTAGGCAAGTTTCCTTTGAAAAAGAAGAAGAAATCTGATCCAGAGTATTTAGGTGGGGAAAAAGCTTACAGTGACGATTTGCAGGACTATAAACCCTTCTGCCATTTTCTTGCAGCCTTTGAGTTTAAAAAAAATAACAGCTCTTATCGATTCTATGAAAACCCCACACTGAACCTATCACCTGAACAAATCATTCGCCTTTTTAAAAGGGCGCAACGCATAAAGAATTTTCTTCCCTTTTTAGCGGAAGTTTAAAATCCAAATGGGGTGAAATGGCTTAAATTAAGGTATTTCGGCGTATTTGCTCGAATTTTGTAGACACAGAACTTTTGATAAAAAG
>JBDLIP010000089.1 GCA_039714795.1 Pseudomonadota bacterium
ATCGACTCAAGTGCCTTATTTTCCAGGGCATCACGGATGACATCTCTTGGGTATACTTCTGATATTCAAAAAGATCCAAAGAAGCAATGTTTAGATATTAGGATAATATACTCTCGTGAAATCAAAACCTCTAGTTTAATGATAGCTACCAGCTTGCAGTTTACTTGGGTAAATGGGCACTTCGAGCGTATCAGGAGACAGAGGTTTTGATTTCACTTCGGTATATTTGTACAAGAGAGTACTTTTGCTTATAAAGATGGGGAGTCAGGAGAGGAACTATACTGAGACCCATTTTTTGTCGCAAATTCGTGGGGGCTCATTGCCGCCCCCACGAATTTGCAACAAACAAGTAACAAAAAGAAAAGCAAAAGGGTATAAGAATAAATTATTTAAAACGATGGTTTGTTTAATTGCTGGAAATTTGGATTTTTATCAACTGAAACTACGCTGTTCGCCTACCTAAAATTCAGCTTACCCACTCAAAACGCAAAAGAGCCGGAAAATTGGCATAACATCAACTGCTACTCTCACTGGCCTTATGGCCATGAACTGCAAATGCGACGTCCAGGATGATGTACGATGAGGTTGTAACCTCGATTTGAACCACCCTAAAATTAGCGAGTAAATTTTGATTTCACTTCACTTCAGTATAGATAAAAACAATTGCCTGTTTAGCCCAGGCACTTTTTCCTCTATAATCACCTGCGTACCTGGTGTATGAAGGATAAGCTGAAGTGAGTGCTCTGCCCGAGATACTTAGACACAAATTGACACTTTTTACTAACCTCAATTTAGAGGGGATTGACTCGTGCTAGCGCCAAAGGATCGCATTTTTGCTAATCTACACGGTGAGCTGGGAGCTGACCTCAAATCATCCCGCAAGCGGGGAGATTGGGATGGGACACTTGAGTTGATGTCCATTGGTCCGGCCGCAGTGATCACAGAGATCAAAGATTCGGGATTGCGCGGCCGGGGAGGGGCCGGATTTTCCACTGGCCTTAAATGGTCGTTCATGCCCGCACCCAGCGAAAAACCACATTATTTGTTGATCAATGCCGATGAGAGTGAGCCAGGCACTTGCAAGGACCGAGAAATTTTGCGGCATGAGCCGCACAAATTGCTTGAGGGCGCATTGATTGCTGGCTTTGCTATGAGTGCACATACGGCCTACATCTACATTCGTGGCGAGTTCTACCGAGAAGCCGAGTGTGTGCAAGCGGCGATTGATGAAGCGTATGGCGCTGGGTTGTTGGGCAGAAATGCTGCCAAGTCTGGTTGGGATTTTGATGTGCATTTGCACCGAGGCGCTGGGGCTTATATCTGTGGTGAAGAATCGGCATTGATGGAAAGTTTGGAAGGGAATAAAGGTTTCCCCCGGCTTAAACCTCCATTTCCAGCTCAATATGGATTGTATGGTTGTCCTACCACCATTAATAATGTGGAATCGATTGCTGTGGTGCCAACTATTTTGCGGCGTGGCCCTGATTGGTTTGCCAGTTTTGGGCGGCCTAATAATGCCGGAACCAAGTTGTTTTGTATTTCTGGTCACGTGAATCGCCCCTGTGTGGTGGAAGAGGAGATGAGCATTCCCCTAAAAACATTGATTGAAAAGTATGCCGATGGCGTGCGCGGCGGTTGGGATAATCTGTTGGCAGTTATTCCTGGTGGCTCATCGGTGCCACTAATCCCCAAATCCACTTGCGAAACCGTGTTGATGGATTTCGATAGCTTAAAAGAGGTCAAGAGCGGTCTGGGAACGGGTGCTGTGATTGTCATGGATAAGTCCACCGATCTGGTACAAGCGATTACCCGCCTGGCCAAATTTTATATGGAAGAAAGTTGTGGTCAGTGTACGCCGTGCCGAGAGGGTACCGGTTGGATGTGGCGTATTTTAAATGATCTATCGCTGGGGCGAGGCAGCAAGGCCGACATCGACAAACTGGAGCAACTGACCTATCAGATTGAAGGACATACCATTTGTGCCCTTGGAGATGCAGCCGCTTGGCCAATTCAGGGGTTGTTGCGTCACTTCCGGGATGATGTGGAAAAGCGAGTTAGCCATGCCTAAAGTGACAATTAACGGCCAAGAATACGAAGTGCCAGCAGGGGCTACCGTGCTACAAGCGGCTCATTTGGCAGGCATTGAGGTGCCGTACTTTTGTTATCACCCCAAGCTTGCAATTGCTGGCAATTGCCGGATGTGCTTAGTAGAAATAGAGGGTATGCCAAAGCTAGCGGCTAGTTGCGCGCAACCTGTTATGGATAATATGGTTGTGCATACTCGTTCAGAAAAAGTAAGAAAAGCCCAGGAAGGGGTGATGGAATTTTTGCTGATCAATCACCCATTAGACTGCCCCATTTGTGATCAGGGTGGTGAATGTGATCTGCAAGACCAAGCGATGGCCTATGGCCGAGATCGCAGCCGGTATACGCACCCGAAACGAGCCGTGGCGGACAAACACATGGGGCCCCTGATTCGTACCTTCATGAACCGCTGTATCCATTGCACACGTTGCGTGCGGTTTGCCACCGATATTGCAGGGGTGCCTGAGCTTGGCACCACCGGGCGAGGTGAGCATATGGAGATTGTGAGTTACCTCAATCGCTCGTTGACCTCAGAACTTTCTGGTAACGTGGTGGACGTATGCCCGGTGGGAGCGCTGACCTCGCGGCCGTACTCCTACAAAGGTCGTCCGTGGGAGCTGAGCAAAACGGGAAGCATTGATGTTTTAGATGCAGTGGGCAGCAATATTCGTGTTGATGCTTATGGAGCCAAGGTGATGCGCATTCTGCCGCGATTGCATGAAGGCATCAACGAGGAATGGATCTCGGATAAGAGCCGTTATGCGTGTGATGGCCTCTTGAATCAACGACTAGATACTCCTTACGTTCGAAGAGACCGCAGGTTGATTCCGGCAACCTGGGATGAAGCCTTTGCAGAAATTGAGAAAAGATTTAAAGGTATTCAAGCAGAAAAGATTGCAGCAATTGCTGGTGATTTGGTTGATGTTGAGGCGATGGCGGCTCTAAAGGATTTGCTGCAAGCAATCGGTAGCCCGCATTATGATTGCCGCCAGCGGGGCGAGAAATTTGCTACCTCTTGCAGGGCGCATTATCTATTCAATACATCGATTGCTGGAATTGAAGACGCGGACGTTTGCCTGCTGGTGGGAACGCATCCACGCTATGAAGCGCCCTTGATCAATGCCCGCATTCGCAAAAGCTATTTGCAAGGTGGTTTAAAAGTTGCCCGCATTGGAACTCCTGTTTCTAAGAGGCATGAGTTAACCTATCCCGTTGAGGACTTGGGTGCCGGTTTGGAAGTTTTGCAAGAACTTATCAGTGGTAAGCACCCCTTTGCCAAGGTGTTACAGGCAGCCAAAAATCCGATGTTAATTGTGGGCAGCACTGTGTTGCGCCGCAAAGATGCTGGGCAGATTTTATCTTGGGCTGGAAGCACCGCTGGGCATTTTAAAATGATTCGCCCTGATTGGAATGGCTTTAATGTGTTGCACACGACCGCTGCCCAGGTGGGGGGATTGGATATTGGTTTTGTGCCAGGGCCTAAAGGCATGGATTGTGCTGCTATGCTGCAAGCAGCCGAAATCGGCAAACTTGATGTGCTGTGGTTGTTAGGCGCCGATGAAATTCCAACTGATGGCCTTGATAAAACTTTTGTCATTTACCAGGGACACCATGGTGATGCAGGGGCAGCCGTTGCCGATGTGATTTTGCCAGGTGTTGTTTACACCGAAAAATCAGGGACTTATGTCAATACTGAGGGACGGGTGCAACGAACCGAGGTGGCAACAAGAGCTCCAGGAGATGCCCGTGAGGACTGGAAGATCATTCGGGCGCTCTCTGATGTTTTGGACAAGACTTTGTCTTATGATACGTTAGAGCAGCTGCGCGAACGTATGATTCAGATCAACCCCATCTTTGCGAGCTTTGATGAGGTGAGGCCAGAAAAATGGTTGCCGTTTGAGAAATTGGGAGATGTTAGTAAAGAGCCTCTTGCACCCTGGTCGGGTAACTTTTATATGACCGATTCCATTAGTCGGCACTCTGTGACGATGGCTAAGTGTAGCCAGGAGTTGCTGGACAGAGAAGGGGAGAGAACCAATGCTTGAAATATGGCCAACCATACTCTCACTCTTGATCCTTACGGGACAAATTATCCTGCTGGTCATTCCACTGATCCTATCAGTCGCCTATCTCGTTTACGCGGAACGTCGTATCATTGCAGCGATGCAACTGCGGCGTGGGCCCAACGTTGTTGGCGTTTTTGGCCTTTTGCAACCGATAGCCGATGCCCTGAAACTATTGCATAAGGAAATCATTGTTCCAACGCGGGCTAGCCCGATGATTTTCTTGCTGGCACCTATTGTGACATTTAGCCTTAGCTTAATGGCCTGGGCTGTAATTCCTATGGATGCGACTTTTGTATTTGCTGATATCAATGTGGGCATTTTATACCTGTTTGCCATTTCTTCACTCGGCGTTTATGGCGTGATTATGGCGGGTTGGGCCAGTAATTCTCAGTATCCTTTTTTAGGTGCCCTGCGCTCGGCAGCACAAATGGTCTCTTACGAAGTGTCGATTGGTTTGATTATCGTTAACGTTTTAATTTGTGCTGGATCGATGAATTTGCGGGAAATCGTGCTGGCGCAAAGCCGCGTGTGGTTTGTCGTACCCCTATTTCCTTTATTTGTTATGTTTTTTATCTCGGCCCTGGCTGAAACCAACCGGTCGCCGTTTGACCTGCCTGAGGCTGAAGCGGAGCTTGTGGGTGGCTATAACACCGAGTACTCCTCCATGCCCTTTGCCCTGTTTTTCTTAGGCGAATACGCTAACATGATTTTGATGAGTGCCACCGCCAGTATTTTGTTTTTAGGAGGTTGGTTGCCGCCGTTGTCGTTTGCTATTTTCAAGGTTGTGCCTGGGTTTGTCTGGTTTGCCTTTAAGATTGCTTTCATGTTATTCCTGTTTTTGTGGGTTCGAGCCACACTGCCTCGATATCGCTATGACCAGCTGATGCGCTTGGGCTGGAAGGTATTTTTGCCATTGTCACTATTTTTCGTGGTGCTGACGTCGGGCACATTATTGTACTTTGACATGTTGCCGGACACTGGAGGATAAATTGATACACGCATTTGTCCGTGGCTTAAAAAGCTTTCTGTTGCTCGATATCATACGTGGCATGTTCTTGACTTGGCGTTATATGTTTCGCCGTAAAGCAACCATTAATTACCCTTATGAAAAAGGCAAACTCAGCCCCCGATTTCGCATGGAACACGCCTTAAGACGGTATCCCAATGGTGAGGAACGTTGTATTGCTTGCAAGTTGTGTGAAGCCGTGTGTCCAGCTTTGGCCATAACCATTGATGCTAAGCCCCGCGTTGATGGCAGCCGCCGCACCACCCGTTATGATATCGACATGACCAAGTGCATCTACTGCGGCCTGTGTGAAGAAGCCTGTCCCGTTGATGCCATCGTCATGGGACCGAACTATGAGTTTGCCACTGAGACACACGAAGAGTTGCTTTATAACAAGGAAAAACTGTTAGACAATGGGGATCGTTGGGAGAGAGCACTGTCGGATAATTTAGAGGCAGATGCGAAGTATCGGTAGGTTGGTGTGATTTAAATATCACTGGTTATAAATATTTAAGTATTGACAACATTATAAATTGTTCCTATTTTTAATATAGGGTTTATTTTTTATTATGGAGTATTAAATGTTAAGTTTTTCTAAAAAATCATTAATTTCATTGTGTGGGGTGCTCTTGGCTCCGTTCATTAATCCAGTTTTTGGATCAAATCTTCAAGACAGTAGTGAACAACGACATTATTCATTCCCCAATGTTCAAAAAGGTGACGGTAACTTTTATTATGGGAGAATGCGCAGTCAAACCGGAAAGAAATTATGGCTGGCTATGGAAAAAATTGACATTCATAATTACGATCTTTGGAGCAATTATATATCTGTTCAGGCTAATCCTAGAGTTATCGGTTACGCAAGCAGGAATCTACCATCAGGGGGAACAACGGGGGATGGCTCTCTTCATTTCAAAAGAGTGCTAAAAGAAATTTCATATATAGAAAATGAAATTTGGGTTGCCTATATTACAAATGCTCTTGCCCCAAGAATAAATAGTAGTGATATAGCTTCATACAATTCTCAAGATGTAATTCCTGAAAGATCATGTTTTGCCAAAAATATTGAAATGTTTGTAACTGTGACTTCATCTCCGAAGGCATTAATTACCTCACATATGGGAATTACATTCTCTGCTGAAAGGTCAGGAGATCGCGTCAAACGTATATCTTTAGATCTACATTCTTTTGCTGCTAAGGTTATGCTTATGCGTAATCCAGATCGTAAATTTATGATTAATGCTCCTGGGTTTTCCGTGGAAAAGATGTTAGCAAAAGTACTTCCTGAGGATACTTTTGTTGGTACGCGAGAAATGCGGGTAACGATGCAAAAAAGTCAAGGTGTTGGCCGAAGGGAATTTGCTGGTTTGAAGGGAGACTGCATTAGAGTTGAACTTGAACAGAAAGCTATTGCTGAGGCAAAGCAAAATAATTTAACAATAGAACGTAAAGTAAGAGAAATGAAAAATGGAAAAACAGAAGAAAAACTTCGTAAAAAGGTGATTAAAAATCTTCCTTATTGCTCTTTAGTGGAAATGGGTGATGATAGTAAATTTGTTGCCTCAGAAACAAAAATTGAATCTCAATATTCTAAGAAACTAGATGATGCGTTTTCTAATTTTAAAAATCCATACCCTTTTCCTGCAGAAACGAGAGAGAATCGCGGGGTAGAGTTTTTGAAATTTATGGAACAGCATCCACCAATTTTATCTGCTGACAACGGTCGATTCATCAAAGATAGCATTACTATCTTTGATCCAAACAGTCCTGCGCAGCCATGGTTAACCATTAATGAAGAGAATAAAACTGATTATCAATGGGTGTTTAAAGGTCCTTTTGCACCTGCTGGTGCAACTCACTTTATAGCTGTGAATTTAGTTGCGTTAGCCAAGAGTAAGTCTTTGGTGGAACCTGATTTGGATATATATAAAGATATGGGGACTCCATATAGCATTATGATCTCTGATGAAGACTACGCTGATCCTGATGGAGAATTTGTGGACTCCTTGAAAAATAATTCGTCTGTGGTTGATTTGACAATACATACAGAATTTAATGATTTTGATAATATATGCTACAACAATTACCAGAGGTTAATTTTAGAAGGACTACAGAATAAACCAAACCTAAAAAGATTGACCATTGTTGGAAATCTTTACACTGACTTGTTTTTCCAATCGAGTAGAATCTGTATCGGAGACCAGTGTATAAGTCCAGAAACATTTCTAAAGTTTTCGCATTTGCAGCTCTTTGCCAATCTGAAAGAACTCCACGTAGATGGTTTAATAATGGGCGCGAATCGTAATGATATATACTTTTGTGCGGAGTTCCTTGGAGATTTGCAACGTTTCAAAAAGCTACAAAAATTTAGCACAAAAGATCCTAAGTACAGTTCTTTTGAATTTCATTAATAGACATCATTAATAAAGGCCACCTACGTGAAGTATTCGTGAGGTGGTCCTTCTTGCAACTTTACTTACTTTATGCAACTTTTTTGTAACTGTCTCACTCCATTTCCAACCCAACCATTTTCAACTAATTTAGTTTTATCTGTGGTTCTGTCGCATCTGTTGAGAGTGCCCGTGAAATTTCTAAAAACGAGATTCCTCTGGGCACACTACACCATCAGAGCCATGAAATTTTCAAATGTTGA
>JBDLIP010000090.1 GCA_039714795.1 Pseudomonadota bacterium
CTTGACCGTGCACAACGTGTGTCCATCCCAAAGAGTTGCAAATACTTTTGTGCTTTTCTTGCTTGGGCGACTTTAGCTGGTTTTTGTTCTATTGCCACCATTCCAGCTACATTGAAAAGCCTTGAAGATGGTTTTAGCCTGAATTCAACCTATATCCCCAACGATGGCCCACCAAGCTATGCCTTGCAAACTACTATCGGTTTAGTAATCACATCTTTTCTAGGACCAGCAGCTTGGAATATCCAAAAAAAAGTCTCACAAGTCGTCAAACAGATCACCCTGCGTTGTGGATGTTGTAAAACAGATGATAACGATCCTGAAGAACGCTCCAACAGTTTTAATTATACAGGACGATCATGGTCTAAAAGCGAATACCCTGTGTATTCCATCGGAACTTTTACGTCACTACTGCTTTGGGGGACAATGTTTTTTGCCATAATTATGTATGCTGAAGCAAACCTTGACCCTAATCAATGGCAGCCAAGTGATAAAATTCTTTTTACTTTTCTCCTGGGAATTCCTTACTTGGCATTGATTGCTAGTGTTTTTACCGCCAGAAGCTCAGATGTCAATACAGGCCCCTTGCGTCGTTGCTCAACACAAGAGCCCGCCAGGAGTCAACGTATTGCTTTGGAAACGATCGTCACTAATGCAAGGGATGAAGTTAGGATTAATGGCTGTAGCGATACCGTTGAAGAGTTAGCAAGATCGATGAATCTAGTGTTCAAGCTGCCAGCCTCCGAAGAAACCGCACTGATAAACGCTGAAAAATCCCAAAGTGCCTCTCCAACGAATCGTCCACCGAATCATTCAATGTTCGAGATCATAAAAAATCTAGCAAACCAAGATCCAAGCATTGAAAAGTGGCGCCGTATCCGAGAGAAAATAGCTCTATTTATTACAGGGGCTCGTCAAGTCCTGAGCACACCGGCAATGGGTATATATAGTTTCTATCTTGGGGAGCAATTTGCCTTTCTTTGTGGCGCAGATCCAACTGTAGCGCAAATAATTGGGGGAGTTAACACTGTATTTCTACCGCTTCTGCTAATTAAAACATGGCCTGTGGTGCAAGAAGATACAGATCGATTCCTAGATGGGTTCTATCGCTCACGACATTCTCCCAATCACTGGCGACAAAGAGGCGTTTCGCTCCTCGCACGAGGAGTTGCTGGTGCAACATTTGTGATGCCAGCAGCTGTATTTTTGCGTGAAAGCATATTGACCCAAGATTTGAATATTTCTAATAAATACGCAAAGGATTTTCTTACTGCTGGATTTTGCTTGGGCCCCATTTCGGCTGCAACAAGCCTTTTTGTTGAAAAGCAGTATACGACAATCAGCGAATTCTTAGCCAGAAAGCTATCTAAATGTCGCTGTTGCTATTACTGTTGTGCTCCAGATGATGTTGACATTTGTGTTCGAGTCAGTAGGCGCCTGCGGAAAGTGCAAAAGAGAATTATTGCTACCAATGATCCAGGTGCGCAAAGACTATACGCAAATTTCATAGCACCGCCTACTCAAAACTCAACTGAATCCGAAGAGGATGACAGTTAAGATATTGTGTAAGAACTGGCGTAGTTCAAGAAGTGCACATTTTGGGTAACAATACGGGTGTCATCTCGGAAGCCGATTTTACCCATCCTGCTTTAGCTGGATGGAGTGCAAAATCGAGCTCTCCGTGATCCAGGGGAAAGGTCATGACGCTTCCCGGGGGCTATCTGCAAAGTATGCGGATCTTCCTTGAGCTTGCCTACCAGGCTGATTCGATTCAATAAGTGCATTTTGTGCTCCTTAAGTTTATGGTTTACTTAAATTCCCGAGCAACAAAAAGATCATACCCTGACAGCACTTGTACTTGACTGGTACTTGCCCCTATCAGGGCCAGCTCCCAATAGTTAAGAACTGACCCCTATAGAGGCAAACGCGTCAGGTTCCAAGACCACTCGCCACAATATACCGCTTCCACAACATTTCCGCAGCAAAACCAAGCAAAACCAAGCAAAAACAGGCAAACATTAACAAACTGCCCCAGGAAATGCTGGCGCTGGAGGTTGGTATACTGTACATTGGCGTTAGCCATATCTGATCTCTCTAGTTAGATCGGGTTGGTTAGTGGTCACGGGCGGTGCTGCCTGCACCGCCCTGCCACGCTTGCTCTTGGAGCAGTATTCCTCTTTTTTGACAAACGCAAGCATAAATCTTCGTGCATGCGTAAAAAAATCAAACAAACCTGTTAGCCTATCTGAGCCACAATTTCTTCAAATCGATCCAGTCCCCAATCCAATTCTTTTCGTGTGATCACCAAAGGAGGCGAAAAACGTAACGTTTGGTGCCGTGTTTCTTTCGTTAAAACGCCGTGTTTCATCAAAAGATCAGCCATGTCATGACCTGACATCACTTCAGGGTTGATATCGACTCCGGCCCAAAGGCCTTGTCCTCGCACCTCTGTGATTACTGAGGAAGAGTGAGCTAAGGCATGTAAACGCCCAAGCATATAAGCACCTAATTCTGCACTGTTTTCAATCAGTTCCTCGTCCTGCAAGATCTTTAAAGCCTCTAATCCCACGGCGCAAGCTAAGGGATTGCCACCATAGGTTGAACCATGCATGCTTGGTGTAAACTGTTGCATTATCTCTTCTCGAGCCACAAATGCTGAAATCGGTAACATGCCTCCACCTAGAGCTTTACCCAGCATGATGCCATCGGGTTGAACGTTTTCATGCCGGCAGGCAAACATTTTTCCTGTACGCCCCAGTCCACTTTGGATCTCATCCAATAGCAACAAAACGTTATTCTCATGGCAAAGCTGGGCAACTTGGGGCAGCCAACCCTGTGGCGGAACAATAACTCCTCCCTCACCTTGGATTGGTTCAAACAGAATGGCACATGTATTTGGAGTAATAGCCTCTTGCAGCGCTTGAATATCGCCGAAGGGAATCTGTTTGAATCCCGGAGTTAAAGGACCAAACCCATCATAAGATTTTTCGTTACTTGAAAAACTAATAATGGTTGTCGTACGTCCATGAAAATTATTATTGGCCACAATAATTTCTGCTCTGTCCTTGGGAATTCCCTTAATGCGGTAGCCCCAGAGTCTTGCCGCCTTAATCCCAGTTTCAACAGCCTCAGCACCGGTATTCATTGGAGCCACTTTGTCCAACCCCGTGAGTGTACAAATGGTTTTTAGAAAAGCTGGTAGCTTGTCACTGTAAAAGGCACGCGAGGGAACACACAATTTTTCGCTTTGATCTCTTAATGCCTGTAACAATCGAGGATGACCATGGCCATGGCTGGCCGCAGAATATGCAGCAAGCATATCAAGATAACGATTTCCTTCCACATCCCAGGCCCAGACGCCCTTGGCTTGTGATAACACTACAGGAATCGGTTGGTAGTATTGAGCACTGAGTTCGGCTTCGGCTTGTATCAAGGATTTACTGTCTTTCATGTCACTCTCCCCTTAAATAAAAGAGTATACTCTCGTGAAATCAAAACCTCTAGGGTAACCATTCAGCTCACACCGTCTTCATCCCGAAAGTTACTTTTGAACAAAAAAGAACAAAGATATTTTTTCTCCCTTGCCCAAAGCCTCGAGATTCAGTAACACATTAAATAGGTTTTGTAACGTGTTTGTAATAATGAAAATATCGATCGCTGTGAGGAAATTCCCCTATTGGATGTTGGTGCTGTGTGTTGTGCTTCCAGGCTGTGGTGGTGGTGGGCCTAAAAATTTTTCAACACGTACGACCGCACCTAAAAAAGCGACCAGCCGTCCCTACAAGATCAAAGGTAAATGGTACCATCCGCAAGGACATTATGAATACAGCAATGTGGGGATTGCTTCATGGTACGGAAAGCGGGATGGTTTTCACGGAAAAAAAACAGCCTCAGGTGAACGATTTAATACGCACAAATTGACGGCCGCTCATAAGACGCTGCCTCTGCCGAGTGTCGTTCGTGTGACGAACCTAGAAAATGGCCGCTCCTTGATTTTGAAGGTTAACGACCGCGGCCCGTTTAAACCTGGACGGATCATAGATATTTCTGAAAAAGGTGCCCAATTGTTGGGATTTTATCGCAAAGGAACTGCAAGAGTGCGGGTCGACTGTCTGGTGCGCGAAAGTTTAGCCATGAATAAATCACCTGGTAAGAATTTGCCAGTACGCTATGCGGCTGCGTCAAATGTTCCTGTGCGTGCCCCCTTTCGCCAGGCAAAATCCAAAAACAAAAAACGAAAGAGACGGATGGCCATCGTTACACCTCTGTTGAGTGTGCCGGCTACGCCAGTGCTTGCAGCAGCAGGATCGACTTTAGCAAAAATACCTTTGCAAACCTCCCCTCCCACGGTAACCGTAGGTTCCAATGTACCTACCCCAGGAGAACGCCCCGGTTGGTTGGCGTGTAAAGAATTGACGCATTCATCGGACATGGCTTTAGCGCAAGCGGAAATACCGATTCCGAAATTACGACCAAGCAATTTGGATTCCCAGGAGTTGTCAGCCTTAAAGCAGGAGATCAAAGAACTGATTCAAGTGATCGTACCAGAGATTCCTGAGAAAAAACTTGGAACAGTTGCCAGGAAGCTACTTGATGATATTTACTAAAGATCTGTTATTTTTGGAGTTTGTTGCAATCTTCTCTGGAGTGTTGCTTTAAGTTTTGCTAAACCAGGATAGGAACCAAGAGAGAGATAAAAGAGATAACATGTACCTACGATTTTTGTTTTTGATCATCGCCTTAAGCAGTGGGCTGCAACCGCTTTCTTCTGCGGCAATGCCGACATTTCGCACAATGGCTAAACAAGCTATTTTGATTGATGCAAATACCGGAAAGATCTTGTTCGAAAAGGACGCCTATACGCTAATGTATCCATCATCAATGACCAAGATTATGACGGCTTATATGGTTTTTGATCAACTAAAACAGGGGCGATTGCAGCTTGACGATGCTTTTACCGTTAGCAAATATGCCTGGCGCAAGGGCGGATCAAGAATGTTTTTAAATGTTGATACCCAAGCCAGGGTCGAAGAACTAATTCGAGGAGTTATCGTCCAGTCCGGTAATGATGCTTCAATTGTTTTAGCTGAAGGTCTTTCTGGAAACGAGACCGCCTTTGCTGCTGAAATGAGTAAACGGGCACACGAACTGGGTGCAAAAAACACCACGTTTCGTAACGCCACAGGTTGGCCTGACCCTAAGCACCTTTCAACGGCCTATGATTTAGCGATTCTTTCTGATCGGTTGATTAAGGATTTTCCAGACTATTATCAGACGTATTTTGCTGAAACGGAATATACCTACAATAAAATTCGCCAGATGAATCGCAACCCCTTGCTTTATCGCAATATTGGAGCTGATGGTTTGAAGACAGGTCAAACTTCGGTCGGTGGTTTTGGTTTGGTGGCATCAGCGGTGCAAAAGGGGATGCGGTTGATCTTGGTCATAAACGGCCTGAAGACAAAGGGAGAGCGCGCACGAGAGAGCGAGTCTCTTATGCTGTGGGGGTTTAGAAACTTTTTAACCCCGCATATTTATGCTGCTGGTGAAGAGGTCGTCAGAGCCAATCTTTGGCTTGGTAACGAACCGGATGTGGGGTTGGTGGCCGAGAAAGATTTGTACGTTACAGTGCCACGTGTGCAAGCTAAAAACTTAAAAGTTGAAGTGCATTTCAACGAACCTATCACGGCCCCTGTTCGAGGGGGAGATGTGGTTGGAAAAGTGGTAGTGACATGCCCGGATGGTGAAGTTAAAGAGGTTGACCTGAAGATCGACCACTCAGTTGGTAAGGCAGGTTTCTCTGAACGTATTCGTGCGGCGCTTTATTATCTATTTTGGGGACACAATCAAAAACAGACTACAGCTTGATGATTGGTAAATTTATTACGTTTGAGGGCGGTGAGGGATGTGGTAAATCCACCCAGGTTAGCCACTTGATACAGTTTTTGCGCATCAAAGGAATCAAAGCCTTACCGACGCGTGAACCCGGGGGTAGTCCAGGAGCGGAGCTTATTCGCGGGCTCCACGTAACGGGTGAGATTGATCGATGGGATGCTATGACTGAAACGCTGCTTTTGTTTGCAGCAAGGCGTGATCACCTGGTGCGAACCATCTTGCCTGCTTTGCAGTCAGGGACTTGGGTTATTTGTGATCGTTATGTTGATTCAACAATGGCCTATCAAGGCTATGGTCGTGGGGTTGATCATGCAACGATCGATGCGTTGCATAAAATGGTGGCTGGTGATTTACGTCCGGATTTAACCCTTGTGTTGGATATCGATCCGGAAATTGGTTTAAAACGTACCTTTGAAAGAGAACATGGTCTGGAAGATCGATTTGAGCGGATGGACATGAACTTTCATCGGCGTTTGCGAGCCGGGTTTCTCGAAATCGCAAAACAGGACCCTTCAAGATATGCGATTGTGGACGCGGGCCGTGCCATTGATGATGTAGCATTAGAGATTGAAAAACAGATCAATGAAAGGTTTGCATTATGACGCCCCGTACCCAAACTGTATTAATTGGTCATACCAGCGTTGAGCAAACGATTTTAAGGTCATGGCAACGGGGATGCCTGCACCATGCAATGATCTTTGTTGGCCCCAAAGGTGTGGGCAAAGCCACCTGTGCTTTTCGTTTGGCGCGTTTTTTGTTGTCTCCAGAAAGGGAGAACGATCAGCTGGGGATTTCTGCTACCAGTCCGGTGTTTTGCAGAATAGCTTCTGGCGGACATGGCGATTTGCTCGTCATTGAGCCGAATCCGGAGCTAGCAAGCAAAGAGATCAATATTGATCGTGTTCGCCCTATTCGTCGATTTCTGTCGCAAACATCCATGGAAGGGGGCTGGCGTATTGTCATCATTGACGGAGCAATGAACCGCAATGCGGCAAATGCGCTTTTGAAATCTTTAGAAGAACCACCAAAAAATACACTGATCATTATCATCGCAGATGCTTTAGGTAACCTAAGCCCCACAATTCGCTCCAGGTGCATTCAGTATGCTTTTTCCCCTATAGATGCAACAGAAGCCAAATCCGTTATCCAAACTTTATATCCAGAGCTAGACAAAGAGCAACTGAATGGAGTCATTGCCCTTTGTGGCGGTCGGCCTGGATATGTAACCACACTCAAAGAGAGCAATGCAGTCTCTTTATACCAACACTTGCTTGAATCTCTGGTGTCTCTTAAGGCCTCATCGCTTGAAACGGTTATTCCATTTTGCCAGAAATATTCGGCAAAGCCGAAAAAAAGTGAAACAGTAGATTCGTGGTGGTTAGTAGGAGAATTATTTGCAATGATCATGCAACGTTTGATTTTAGCAGCACGCGAGCAGCTCGTTTTGCCAGTCTATCCAGCAGAACGGGAGCATCTTGGAGCCTTGCTTACTTGGCGCTCGCTTCCAGAGTGGGCTGTGGTGCTTGGTAAAGTCACGCAAAGTTATGCCGCAGGCCGTATAAGCCACTTAGATCGGTTTCAGGTGTTGTTGGGTGCAATGGCAAGTGTGAGCTGAAATGCAGCCGTCATCTTGCAGCGCAGAAGACAAAACAACGAAAGATGGCGCATCTACACCTCTCTCCCCAAGCACTTAAGATTATTCAGACCATGAAAACACAATCTGAATTTCTGTTTCCAGGAAAAATTCCTGGCAAGCCAATCCAAGATATAAAAAAAGCATAGCAGACCATAAGAAAAAAGGTTCTGTCAGCTACTCCCGCTAGGGGTTGTATGTGGCATAAAACAAAGCTTTTGAAATAAATTTTTCGTAAACTTTCTTAATTTTTTCCTGTATGCTCGCAGCA
>JBDLIP010000091.1 GCA_039714795.1 Pseudomonadota bacterium
CTCCTTACAAATTAAGGCACTTTTTGTTCACAATAATGAAGAAATTTCCCGTCTGAAATTTGAGATGGCGGCTCGTTTGAGCAACCCTAACACTGGGCCATTTACCGATGCGCAAAAATTCTCTGCCTATATTGCTGCACAGCTTCACAATGCCGTAATTACAGAACCATTAGGTGATCAACTCGTGCATCAATTGATGGATATTGCAGGTAGCTCACATGAAATTTTGTCTGAATTAGCAAGCCACAGAAATTTAACCCACGCTGATTATGATCCAGCCAACATATTAGTGTGCAAAGATGGTGAAGAATGGAAAATTTCTGGCATTCTAGATTGGGAATTTGCCCTGTCTTCGACCTATTACATGGATATTGGCCTGATGCTCCGTTATGCGCACAGATTGCCAAAGTGTTTTCAAGATTCATTTGTACGAGGAATACAAGAAGGTAACCCCCAGTTGTTATCATCTGACTGGGAAGTGAGGGCTAAACTGATTGATTTGGTGTGTTTATTGAGCTTGTGTGCCGCAAATCCTCCAGATAAAAGACCTCAGATGTATGGGGATATTAAAAACTTGTTGCAACGCACGTGTGAGTTTCTGGGTAGGCAATAGGGATTGTAAATTTATGAGCATTTTCAAGAACAAATTATTCTGGATTGCAGTAATTGGTGCGGTGGTTGCCATTGGTTTCTATCTAAAACCCAACAAATGGGAGGCATACTATCAAAACAAGCTGGGCAATCCTCCGCACGCGGTTGTGGTTAAATCTGTTGGTTTAATTACAAAAGGAAATGCTCCCCTTACAGCTATTGATTTTGGAGCTGGGGTGGGAAATGAGGCTGTCTATTTATTGGGCCAAGGGTTTCGTGTCATTGCGATCGATAGCCAACCGATTGCCTTCAAGATGATGCGCAGTCGTGAAGACACCAAGTCTTACCTTGGCAGATTGCAAACAGTCGAAAGCAGTTTTGAGGCTATAGATTGGAAGAGGTTGCCTCAGGTTGATTTGTTCGTAGCCTCTCTAGCCTTGCCATTTTGCAAACCTGAAGCCTTTCCAGAAATTTTTGCTGAAACCAAATCGCACATAAAGCCAGGAGGCATTTTTGTTGGACATTTTTTCGACCCCAGTTACCAAGGTTTTTCTGAAAAAGATCGCCAAGCTATGACGTTTTTGAACAAGGATCAAGTGTTGGATTTATTCGTTGAATTTGAAATCCTACACTTTAATGAAACCAAAGATGCTGGTAAAAGTGGAACCGGAGCTGATATCGTTAGCCATATTTATGAAGTGATTGCGCGGAAAAAGGGTACAGGGACGTAAATGCACACCATCAATCAACTTTTTGACTTAGAAGGTAAAACAGCACTGATAACTGGTGCTGCCTCAGGTCTTGGATATCGCTTTTGTGAAGTGTTGGCACAAGCTGGTGCCAATGTTGTTGGAGTAGCCCGGCGCAAAGAGCGACTTGACCAACTGCAGCAAACCATCGGCAAACAATGTACCACTTACGTTTGCGATTTGACTGATGAAGCACAGTTGCAGGTTACTTTGCAGGCAATCACTGAAAAACACAAGATTGATATTCTTATCAATGCTGCTGGAGTGGCTGACTATACGCCTGTGTTTGCTGAAACCACTGATGAAACATTTGAGCACATTATGAATTTGAATGTCACTGCACTTTGGAAAGTTACCAAGACAGTGGCCTTACAAATGAAGTCCAAGGACATCAAGGGTTCTATCATAAATATAGCCAGTATCAACGGTGATGCTGTTCCTGCTCAACGTGCCAGTGCTTATTGTGCCTCAAAAGCAGCTGTAATCCAGCTCAGCAAACAATTGGTTGGTGAGCTGTCTCCCTTTGGGATTCGCATCAATACGATTTCTCCGGGCTTGTTTCGCACTGAAATGACTGAAAACACTATGGAAAAATATGAAGATGTTATCACCAAACGAATTCCAGCAGGTTTTGTAGCGGATGTGCAAGATATGGATGGTCTGATTTTGCTGCTGTCTTCCAATAAAGCCTCAAGATACATCAATGGCGCAAACTTTGTGGTTGACGGTGGCTCCAGCTGGGGTGGACATTTAGAGTCGGGGTGGAAGGATTGAAATTAAGTGCTTCAGAACTGAATCTCAATCCCAAATTTATGCAACAAATTAATCACATCAGGCATGGAAAATTTTGCCTTGGCGATTTCGTTTTCATTTGGGTCGATGCCGTAATTGCTGGCACCTCTAAAATCACAGCCGCGCAATTTAGTGCGCCTGAAGAGACTGCTTTTAAAGTCTGTGTGCACAAAATTCCCGCCTGAAAAATCACCACCTCTGAAATCCACGTCATGGGCTTTGCAGTCTTCAATGACCAGTTCTTTTAAACACAGCTCATAAAAGCTGGAATGGCTGAGATTGCATTTTTGAAACTTGATTGGGCTGATGAGGTTGATGTAGGGCCACTTTAATTCAGTCCAACTGATGCCGATAAGCTTTGATTCTCCAAAAACAACATCGCTAAAAGCAGTATTTTTAAATTGCGCATTGCTTAAGTTGCAGGATTTAAATGTGCAGTCGATGAACTTGCAGTCTGCAAATTTTGTTTCTGCAAAGCTTGAGTCCACAAACTGGCAGTTTTCGAAGGTCTTATTTTGTAGCTCACGTCTGTCCAGCGTTAAGGCTGAAAAATTAGCGTCATTAAATTCGCAAGCTTCAAATATGTTGGTTTCAACTTGAGTAGGCAAAGGAGTATACTCCTGGAATGTGGTGCATATGAGAAAAAGGTAACGTGTGGTGGTAGAAAAGACAAGTTTGAACTCCAGCAATAGATTGCCAGCAACTGTTCCAGCATTTGTATGGCATTTTGTCCGATCGCATAAATTGAAACTGCTTGGATTGGTATGGGTGGCGATATGGTGGGCTTTGGATATGTCCCTAAATCCCCTTATTGTTAAATTGATCCTTGATCGAGTCGCCACATCAGAGCTGCAAGAAACCTACACCATTTTGCTGTGGCCGATCGCAGCCTACTTTGGCCTTATTATTCTCTACAACGTTAACTTCAGATTTTGGGATTTCATCTGTTTGCGTTTGTTTCCAAATCTAAAAGCAGAGATGACAACGGCTCTTACCGCTTATACCAGCCAGCACTCTTATAGCTATTTCCAAAACAATTTTGCTGGCAGTTTGGTCAACAAAATTAAGGATATAGCGAAAGGTGTGGAAAGCACATTACAAATTGTAATTGATCGCTTTTTGAGCCATTTTTTAGCTCTTATATTTGCTTGTATTACTTTAGCAACGGTCCATCCACTGATTGGTTTGATTTTGTTTGTGTGGGCCTGTGCGTTTATTAGTTTTAGTTTTTGGTCAATGCGCCGTACTGTCCAGTTATCACATCGATTTTCCCAAGCTGTCAGTCAAGTTGTTGGTGATATCGTTGACCAGCTTTCCAATATTGTTAATGTGCGGCTTTTTGCAAGAAATGGTTACGAGGACCGATACCTTAGGAATCGTTTAGCCACAACCGTTGAACGGGATATTGACCTGCAATGGTTTCGTCTGAATGTTGCTTCTATTCGGGGTGGTTTGATTTTTATGATGGCAGTGTCTTGCATCCTGGTTTTAGTATGGGGTCGTAAACAGGGGCTTGTATCTGTTGGAGACTTTGGTTTGGTTTTCGTCTTACTTGGAACCATTTCGCAGGCATTTTGGTTGCTTGCCTCTGAATTTGCAACTTACGCGGAAACCTACGGACAAATGAAGCAGGGACTTGTCATAATAGAGGAGTCCCATGAAATACAAGATGTAATAGATGCCAAACAGCTTCAAGTGACAAAAGGCAATATCGTCTTTGATCAGGTCAATTTTCAATATCCAGATTCATCCCCTTTGTTTGCAGGGAAATCAATTACCCTCAGTACCGGACAAAAGGTAGGGCTTGTTGGATATTCAGGTAGTGGCAAAAGCACTTTTGTGAACCTGATCTTGCGTTTGTTTGACGTGCAATCAGGTCAAATCCTTATTGATGGCCAGGATATATCCAAATGCACTCAGGATTCCTTACGTGAGCAAATTGCTATGATCCCGCAAGATCCTGTCTTGTTTCACCGCACTCTCAAAGAAAACATCGGCTATGGCAAGATTGAAGCAACAGAGTCAGAAATTATCCAAGCCGCCAAACAAGCCCATGCGCATGAGTTTATTTCTGAGCTTTCTCAACAATATGAATCTTTAGTTGGAGAACGCGGTGTGAAACTGTCGGGAGGTCAACGCCAACGCATTGCTGTAGCTCGCGCCATTTTAAAAAATGTACCGATTCTTATCTTAGATGAGGCGACCTCTGCATTAGATTCCGTTACAGAACAATATATCCAGCAAAGTTTGCATGAGCTAATGCAAGACCGTACGACAATTGTCATTGCCCACCGTCTTTCGACTCTTGCCGCCATGGACAGAATTTTGGTATTTGATAAGGGTCAGATCATTGAAGATGGACCGCATGAAAAATTGCTAAAGGCAAAGGGCCATTACGCCAAAATGTGGCAGATGCAAGCGCAGGGGTTCTTGCCGGATGAGGAAGGAAATACGGAGTAGCATACCATGACTACAAACTCACTATCTCTAATCCCAGCAACACTTGATGACTACCCGACCATCCAAAACATGGCTCGGTTTTACGTTTATGATATGTCTCGTTTTTGCGGGATGCTCCCTGGTTGGGAGTGTCCAGAGAGCGGCCTATACGAATGCGTTGATTTAAAAAAGTACTTTATCGAAGAGGATTGTCACCCATTTCTGGTGCGTGTAGACGACGAGCTAGCTGGATTTGTGATGATCAATAAGCATGGCGCTTCAGAAGACGTGGATTGGAACGTGGGCGAGTTCTTTATCCTGGCTAAATTTCAAGGAAAGGGCATTAGCCAACAGGTAGCATTTCAGATGTTTGACCAATTCAAGGGAATCTGGGAAAGCTCTGCTATTCCACAGAATACCGGAGCTATTAATTTATGGCAGAAAACAATTGCCGCTTATGCAAAACGGAATTTATCCAAAGTGCATTTTAGCAAGGAGCGTAAAACCGTTACTTGTCCCGAACCACATGAGATGCTGGTGTGGCGGTTTGAGTCTCGTTAAGGAATAGGCATGAGTAAAGTAATTCTCTATATAGCCACATCCTCAGATGGATTCGTCGCTGACAAAAATGGCGGTGTGGATTGGCTACCTCAAGCTGCAGATCCAGGTGATACGCTTGGATACAAAGCGCTTTTGAATCGTATACAAATCATAATCATGGGAAGACGCAGCTATGAGCAAATATTAGGTTTTGGTGATTGGTCTTGGTCCGATAAAACAACCTATGTCTTCACTTCCAAACCTATGACAACAGATCGAGAAAATATTCACTTTGTACATGATGACGTCCCAACTTTTATGAAAAGATTTGGTGCAGAAAATCCCAATCAGGACATTTGGTTACTGGGTGGAGCACAATTGGCTCACTCTTTTGCCCAAGCAAAACTGATCGACGAGTGTGTTATCACAATAGTACCAACAATCTTGGGTGCAGGTATTAAGCTTGAACTTCCTTATGAGAATTTTAGCCTTGCACAAACCAAAGTGTGTTGTGATGATTTGAAACAGAAAATTTACCGGCGATCTGTTGATGGGCAAGCTCAACGTTAGCAGATAAAATGTAAGGAAATAACCATGCTCTATTTCATAACTGGCGCCAGTGGTAGCGGCAAAACAGCTTGTATACAAGACCTAAAGCAGGCCTTACCCAAGGCTGCCATTTACGACTTTGACGATATTGGTGTTCCCAAAGATGCTGACACTGTCTGGCGACAGCAAGCAACCGAGCAGTGGTTGCAACGCTATCTCAAGGAAAGAGAAAATGTTGATCACTTCTGCATCTGTGGCGGAGCTGTCTTGGGCGAAATCTTGGCATGTCCAAGTGCTACTCAATTGGACAACATCAACGTCTGTTTTCTTGATGTGTCTGATCTTGAACGAATCAGACGTTTGCAAAGCAGAGGCATGGGTGGTGTAAACCAAGACATGCTGAATTGGGCTTCATGGTTGCGGGTGCATCACGCAGATCCGCAATGGCAGCAACATGTGATTCAACATAATGCCTGGAGCGGTCTTGATTTTAGCCGCTGGGATAATCTTGATAGCTGGAAAAGCTTGGCTAAGGTTACAACCCTTGATACAACAGATATGAGCATTGTGCAGGTTGTCATGGGACTTGTGGATTGGATCAAAGGTGTAAAATGACTGTAAATCGAATCAGTTATTGCCTTGGCAACCTCTCAGCCACCTTCTGCAAAACCTCAAGATCATTGCTGACAATATGCTTCATATTATCCATGATCGTCTCGAGCGGCCAGTTCCACCATTGTAGTTTTAGTAATTCTTGGATGGTGTCTTCATCAAATCTAGGCCTGATGATGCGAGCTGGATTACCCGCTACTAAAGTATAAGGCGGGACATCTTTGGTGACTACCGAATAGGCTCCTATAATTGCACCATCACCTACTTTGACACCAGGCATAAACCTTGCTTTATAGGAGATCCACGCATCGTTGCCGATTATAGTATCTCCTTTGAAGGGTTCTTTTGGTGTATAGGCGTGCGCCCAAGGTCCTTGCCATTCGGTGAAAGGGTAGGTGGAAAATCCATGCACCTGGTGCTGTCCTTCATTCATAATGAAAGTAGCTCCACAAGCAATCTGACAGAATTTGCCAATAATAAGGCGGTCTTTGCTTTGCTCCCAATGATAGAGCACATTCGTTGTTTCAAAGTCATCAACGCCATTGAAATCGTGATAATAGGTATAGTCCCCAACAATGATATTGGGTCTTGTGACAATATTTTTGAGAAAACAAACTTGGTTGCCATATAGTGGAGACGGATAAGGAGTGTCAGGATGGGGGCCAAACTTGTCTACCCACGCACTGTGTTTGAGGGCTGTTTCGGCAAGAGTGCTCAGATATTCATGTTTTCCATTGCCATAGGCTTTGGGATCATTTGCAAGCTCACTTTTTAATACACTATATTCTCGTACCTTTTGTGGGAACGATCGTAAATAATCCCGAATCTCCAGGTGAGCTTGAATATTTGGATGTCCTGCGCTCAAAACATAGAGATGATGTGTTTGGTGTTCTTTCGTTCTTTTCCAAAGACAGAGAGAGTCTTTTGTGTCATGGCTCTTGCAGACTTGATAACCCTGAGCTTGCAGTTTCTCTAGCACAAACGCGATTGCTTTTTCATCCCCAATAACAGCAAGAATATCAATCGTTGGTTGGGCTGCTAACTTAGGTACAGCAGTGCTGCCAATGTGATGGAGTTCGCTTAACCCAAGTTCAACGGCCCGAGTTGCGTAACTGTTTAACAACAAGGGTTTAGCTTCCTCATTTTGTCTGTCCAGTCACTACAGATTTTTCTATCG
>JBDLIP010000092.1 GCA_039714795.1 Pseudomonadota bacterium
TTGGATTAAAAAAATCTAGTTAATCGAAAAAAGATCTTTAAACAAATTAAAAAATTCAATTATTTTCTACAGAATACTTTAAGTTAGTTAAAAGCCCTGTTGAGCCAATATTTTTTGTTGCAATTGCAATACGTGATTGATACCATCCACCAAATTGCTGCAAGATATAAAAGAGGATAATCATGGCTAATAAATTTGCAAATGTGTATCAATTTAAAATTACGCTCAAAGGAATTACCCCAAAAATTTGGAGACGGATTCAAGTACCTGAAAACTATACTTTCTGGGACCTTCACATTGCCATTCAAAATGCTATGGGATGGTCAAATTATCACATGTATGAATTTTCAGTTCTCAACCAGCATGGAGAGGAGTGCAGAATTGGCATTGATGACGAGATGTGGGAAGACGATGAAGTCACATCTTGCCATGACGAAGTCATAGCTGATTATTTTTCTCCTCAAAATAAACGGGCTCTTTACACATACGATTTTGGTGATAACTGGCAGCATGAGATTCTCTTTGAAAAAGTTCTACCAGTACAGCCTGAAACGCAGTATCCAATCTGTATAGCGGGAAAACGCGCTTGCCCTCCTGAAGATTGCGGAGGGATATGGGGATATGAGGAGCTTTTGGAAATCATCCAAGATCCCTACCATGATGATCATGCTTCGATGTTAGAATGGGTCGGAGGAAAGTTCGATCCAGAAGAGTTCGATTGCAAAAAAGTTCACTTCAATAACTCCAGTGCAGAAGAGCCGGCATTGATTGCTTAAACAAAATGGGTGAAAGCCTTAACAAAATACCAACATATGCTGTGTTAACAGCTAGAGAAACGCTTGTAGCTGAGCTGCAAACTGTAGCTTCTGGAGTTTCCCTTTACAAGTTGATGCAAACTGCTGGCATGGCTGTCTACAAAGAAATTACCGAACGTTTTGTGCCTTGCCCCACAGTTGTCTTGTGCGGACCTGGAAACAATGGAGGAGATGGCTACGTAGTTGCTACTCTTCTCGAGCAAGCGGGCTGGCCCGTCAAAGTTGCAACGCAATCTTTTACAACCAAAATGTCAGATTTTGCTACAAAACACAGAAACAATTACCAAGGTAAAGTCGTTAAATTAGATGCTCAGGCAATGGAAGGTTGTAAGCTTGTCATTGACGGCCTTTTTGGAACCGGACTTGAACGTGCGTTGATTGGTGACTACGCAAGCATGGTTGAAGCAGTCAATGCATCCGGCATCGATTGTCTTGCAATCGACATACCTTCGGGAGTTCATACCGATACGGGAGCCGTTATGGGGGTGGCTATCAAGGCCCACACAACTGTAACCTTCTCATATCGCAAACCAGGACAACTGCTACTGCCAGGCCGTATCTATACGGGCAACCTGATTTGCCGGTCAATTGATCTTACAGATGTACCATCCGAACAGATTCATCTAATGGTGAACCGGCCACAATTATGGGACAAGTTTCTTCCCAAGCCCAATCTCACTGATCACAAGTATAGCCGCGGTCACCTATTAATCCGCGGTGGAGAAGAGATGACCGGTGCAGGCAGACTAGCAGCCGCGGCAGCTCGCCGGATTGGCGCCGGTATGGTCACCATAGCTTGTGCTCCCTCTGTCCGACAAATCTACGCTCTTTCTGCCCCAGGTTTGATTACGACAGAATTGAATGAAGCCCATAGCTTCAAGTCGCGCCTCTTGGAAAAATCAAAATCAGCCGTTCTCCTAGGTCCAGGCAATGGCATCACAAAAGAAACACGCCAAGCCGTTTTGGACACACTTGATGCAAAAACTCCCTGTGTTCTTGATGCAGATGCTCTGACGGTCTTTCAAGATGATCCGGAAACTTTATTCAATCGAATTATGGGCCCATGTATCCTCACCCCACATGCAGGTGAGTTTAAAAGACTCTTCGAGACCACCGGAGATAAAATCACCCAGACAAGAAAAGCGGTTCAACAGTCAGGTACAGTCGTCCTTTTTAAGGGACCGGATACGACCATTGCCTGCCCTGACGGCCTAGCCATTATTCAAGACAATGCTCCTGCAACCCTTGCAACGGCAGGCACAGGAGATGTCCTGGCAGGATTTATTGCAGGGCTGATGGCACAAGGCATTTCTCCATTTAATGCAGCATGCATGGCCACGTGGATCCACGGTGAGGCAGCAAACACCTTTGGGCTGGGTGTAATCACCGAAGATCTTATTGAGGCAGTGCCTGCTGTTCTTAATCGTTTATGCTAATACGCTCAAGGCATCTGGAAAAGTTTTTTCCGACATGTTCATCGACGGTGCCCTTAACTCAGGCTACTTTTTACTGGAGATATCGTTCAAACAAATGGCTGAAACTTTCGGTCGTATAAGCGTACGTATAGTTTGATCGATATCCTTATCACAAGATACAAATGTTTCAATCGCTCTTTGGGCAGGTGTTTTTCCTGAATCTATAATTTCTTTCAAGGGGTCGAGATATATTCGGTCATCTTGACCATGTATTCTTTGATATTTTAACCCTTGTTCGGCTAAATCAATGACTTCTTTACCTAAATCAAGAAGAGAAGTTCCTTGCAATCGGGCGTTAAGTCCCGAACGCGCAACCTCTTCCAGGAACTCCCTAACCTCTTCATAACTCCAGTCTTTAACTCTTTCGTAAACCGCCTGCAAGTTGCAAGAGTCGTATAAAATTCCTCTCCAAAAGGCTGCCAGTCCCAACGCCTGACTTGGATCACCTCCATCAACACCTCGCATTTCAAGAAATTGTTTGAGGCGAATTTCTGGAAACAGGGTTGTTAAATGGTCTTGCCAATCTTGTAGAGTGGGTTGTTTTCCTTCATGGCCTGGGAGCTTACCGTCTAAATATAGTTGAAAGGGGTGCCCTGAAACATCGAGATAATCATCTCCCTGTTTTATAAAATACATGGGCACACCCAAGGCATAATCAACATAAGACTCAAAACTCATATTCTCTTTAAATGCAAAAGACAGCAAACCACAGCGGTCTGGATCTGTATGTTTCCAAATATGACTACGATAGCTTTGAAAACCGTTGACCTTTCCTTCTTTAAAGGGAGAGTTGGACAAAAGCCCCGTTAACATTGGCTGTAGTGCCAGAGCTACTCGCAATTTCTTTGCCATATCTGCTTCACTGGAATAATCAAGTGCGACTTGAATTGCAGCTGTCGCTTGCATCATGTTGTGGCCCAAGTTTCCTTTTTTGAGCATATACGAACGCATAATAGAGTAGCGTTGCTTGGGCATCCAGGGAATATCTTGCAGGCGCGACTTGGGATCATACCCCATGGCCAGAAAATCCAACTTCAGTTGTGTGCCTACTTCTTGAGTTTCTCGTTCAAACTGTAAAAGCTCTTTTTCCAGTTGATGCACATTGGTGTGTTTACTTGAAGAAAGTTCTATTTGTCCTCCTGGTTCTAGAGTGACGGTACTGCCCTTACGATACAAAGCAATGAGATAACTTTGTTCAAAAACGGGCAGCCAGCCATACCTTGTAAGTCCCTTCAGGAGGGTTTCAATACCTTGATGTCCTTTGAAAGTGGCACGCTTTAAGTGATCACTTTGATAGACAAACTTTTCAAACTCTAGACCAACACGCCACTGCGCTTGCAGCTTACAACCTTTTTGGAAGTAATCAATCAACTGTGCTTTGGTCGTGATCAAATCGGCGTGATTCATATGGGATTTAAATTCTCGAAGTTTCTGCCAGTGTATCATGCGATACACCTTATAGAAACGTATATGGCAAACCAAAAATAATGGGGGTTGCTTTTGTGATCCAATAAGGAGATCAACACCGTGGCTGACGTCACTCTACCTCATCCCTACCTTCTGCACCATCATTTTATACAAGAACCCCCATCTTCGGAGCTTGTGGACCATTGATGGGCCTACAGGATGGTGTGTGACGCCGCAAAAAGGGTCCTCCCTGTCCTTTTTGAAAGTGGTGGGTTGCAGCGCGCTTATTTGCCTCGGGGTGGGGATGCCCCGAGCCTTTTTTTTAAACCTAAGCGACGCAAAATGGAAAGGACCTTACCATGCGAGCAACAAACTCAATCAACCGCGTAATCCTTGTTGGCTATATCGGTGATCATCCCTACACTTTAGGGGATATACTGAAGTGAAATCAAAACCTCTGTTTCCTGATACGCTCGAAGTGCTCATTTACCCAAGTAAACTGCGCGCTTCTCGCTATCATTAAACTAGAGGTTTTGATTTCACGAGAGTATAAAACAACCCATGCCCAAACCATTCTCAGTGTAGTCACTCGAGATTTTTCCGAAGAGCCCATCGGAAACACGTACATCCTAAGCCGGTGGCACACGGTTGTTGTCAAGGATTTTATGGCCAGAGAGTATATTGATCTGCATCTCAAAAAAAGGGATGGCGTTTTTATCGAGGTTCAACTGGAGTATGTTCATCATGGAATTGCCGAAATTGTCATTTCCCCCTCTTGTGGTCATATCCGGCGTTTAGGTGAAGCCCCTATTCAAGAATTAGGCAAGAGGTTTGTTGAATAATCACGAACTGGAGTAATAAACTTGCATCTTGAGCAAATTTGAGTTACAAATTAAAGACCATTAATCAAGTTAGTTTTCAGATAGGTAGCAAAAATGGCTGTCCCAAAGCAAAAAACATCGAAATCGAAGCGCAATATGCGCCGTGCACATGATGCCTTACGCCCCATCAGCGTGGGTGAATGTCCGCAATGTGGCGAATCTAAATTGCCACACCATCTTTGTCAAGCTTGTGGCTACTATAAGGGCCAACAAGTTACCAAGGGTCGCGCATAGGCTCCCACCCCCCAATTGAATGGAGAAAGTAATGAGTATCACAATTGCTGTGGATACAATGGGGGGAGATGGCGCTCCAGGAATGGTGTTAGCGGGCGTTGCCCTGGCACAGAAGAAATTTCCTGATGTGCACTTTTTATTGTTTGGCGACCGAGAAAAACTCAAGCCTCTCATCCAAAAACATGAGCTCACTCCAGAGAACCTCACACTTTGCCACGCCGATCAGGTCATCACCAATGATATGAAGCCCAGTTCAGCTCTGCGCAATGCACGCTCGTCCAGTATGCGCTTGGCCATTGAAGCCGTCTCTAAAGGCAAGGCAAGTGCTGTTGTTTCTGCTGGGAACACCGGTGCCTATATGGCCCTTTCTAAAATTATCCTTAAAACTCTCAATGGAATTGATCGCCCTGCAATTGCAAAACCGATGCCCACTTTGAAAGGACAAACTTTGTTGCTGGACTTAGGTGCCAACATCGAGTGCTCGCCTGAAAATCTGGCCCAATTTGCCTTAATGGGAGAAGTCTTTGCTCGTTACGTCTTCAAGCAGAAATCTCCCTCCATTGGGCTGTTAAACGTAGGGTCTGAAGATCTAAAGGGAAATGCCACTATCCAAACAACCCACCGCTTTTTGCAACAATCAAGTTGGATAGAAAACTTCTATGGCTTTGTTGAAGGTAATGACATTTTAAAAGGTACTGTAGATGTTGTTATCACAGATGGCTTCACCGGAAATGTGGCGCTTAAAACCGCCGAAGGTGCTTTCAAATTGATACAATCCCGGCTTAGAAAAAGTTTTCAAAGCTCAGTGATCAATAAGCTTGGGTACTGGTTTGCTCGCCCTGCCCTAACTCAATTTCAAATTAGTATGGACCCCCGTAGGCTTAATGGTGCTCCCTTTTTGGGGCTTAATGGTATCTCGGTTAAAAGTCACGGCGGCACCGATGCAATTGGATTTTCTAGTGCCCTTGCAGTAGCCATTGATATGGTCGTCCAAAATATCAATAACCATATTCGGGAGGGCTTATCCAACTCGGAGGTCATCGAAGATTCCCAGACTAAAGATTCTAAGACCCCTCCCACACCACCACCCCTTACGCTTGCACGGCGTATTGTACCCCCAAATTCACAACCCGCTCATGGGGCTACCTAATGAATAAGTGCTCTTCTGTTATCGTGGGCTTTGGTCATTACTTGCCCGAACGTGTTGTTCCCAACCAGGAATTTGAAGAGTTTTTAGACACAAATCACCAGTGGATTGTCGAACGCACAGGGATCCATAAGCGGCATTTTGCAGCTCCCGGTGAATTGACGTCCGACCTAGCCACAAAGGCAGCACGCTCTGCCCTGATGCAAGCTAATCTACAAGCTGATGATATTGATTTGATTGTAGTGGCCACCTGCACCCCTGATGAAACCCTTCCGCCAACGGCGACCAAAGTGCAAGCAAACCTAGGTAATACCAGTGGATTCGCCTTTGATGTTAACGGAGTCTGTTCTGGATTCTTAACCGCTCTTGCAACCGCAAACAATTTCTTGTGTCAGAACCAGGCGCAAACAGCACTTGTTATCGGCGCTGAAACATTTTCGCGTATTCTTGACATGACAGACCGTAGCACTTGCATCCTTTTTGGTGATGGTGCTGGTGCAATTGTTTTACAGGCTGTGCCTGAAACTTCTCGTGGTGTCTTGAAAGTTACACTTCAATCCGATGGATCATACCACGACATTCTTTATACCGATGGTGGTCCTTCATCAACCGGAACATCTGGAAAAATTCGCATGGTGGGACGCGAAGTCTATAGGCATGCTGTCGGTAAGCAAACCGAATCTGCCCTTAAAATCTTAAAAGACCTTAACCTTACTACAAAAGACATTGACTGGCTTGTGCCGCATCAAGCCAACATTCGCATCATTCAATCTGTGGGGCAACGCCTTGGGCTACCAGAGCACAAAATCGTTACAACTGTTGGACAACAGGCCAACACCTCAGCGGCCACCATTCCCCTTGCACTTTCTCAAGCAGCAAATGAAAATTGCTTTAAAGAAGGCGATTTGATCCTGCATGCGGCAGCGGGCGCAGGCCTGATGTGGGGATCTGCGTTGGTTCGGTGGTAAGCGAAAGAGAGATTTGATATGGCGTATGTTGTAACAGAGTCGTGCATTAGGTGTAAATTCACCGACTGCGTCGAAGTTTGTCCCGTTGATTGTTTCTATGAAGGGGAAAATATGCTGGTCATCAATCCAGACGAATGTATAGATTGTGGCGTTTGTGAACCGGAATGCCCGGCCGAAGCTATTCTCTCAGGCGCAGATCATCGCGGCGAAAAATGGCTTGAACTCAATGCTGAGTATTCAAAGAAATGGCCCAGGATAACTTATTCAAAACTCCCACCCAAGAATGCTAACAGTTGGGTGAACGTTGAAAATAAATTTATGGACCACTTTAGTGAAAAACCCGGCACAGGCGATGAGCACGATTCTTAACCCAAGTTCAGAGAAAAGTGCTTCGAAAACCTCAAAAATCGCCTAATTTCAAAAAAAATTTATTGAAAATAAAGGGCTGCGAGGCGTTGGAGGTCCAA
>JBDLIP010000093.1 GCA_039714795.1 Pseudomonadota bacterium
TAGGAAGCTATCAATCATCATGTGTAAAATGTTAGTTTCTAAATTGGAGTTTCAATATGGTCAAAAATCAGCTTGAGAAAAAAAATGATTATTAAAATATTAAAATTTTTATTTCGTTAACTAGGAAAAATACGCCTCAATTGGAGCTATTCACGACTTCGGAAAATAGCCCACAATCCAGACCTTTGTGGGGTGCAATTACACTATGTTACAATGAGAAAAATCCATACTCAGCTCTTCACAAAGCTACAGGAAACTAGTATCCCATTAGAGAGAACAACCATTATTTTAAGGAGGAACCAAATCATGGCATTCGAACTTCCCAAACTCCCTTACAACTATTCCGACCTGGAGCCCCATATCTCAGCGAAAACCTTGGAAATTCATCACGGCAGGCATCACCAAACGTATGTGACTAATTTGAATAAATTGACTGAGGGTAAACCCATGGCCTCGCGCTCTCTTGAAGATGTCATATTAGAAAATGCAGATGCTGCGGGAATTTTTAACAACGCCGCTCAGATTTGGAACCACACATTCTACTGGAACTGTATGCGTCCCAATGGTGGAGGTGATCCATCTGGATCTTTAAAAGACAGGCTTGAAGCTGAATTTGGAAGCCTAGAGAAATTCAAGCAGGAATTTCATCAAGCAGCAATCACGCAGTTTGGTAGTGGTTGGGCTTGGCTGATCGAAGACCAAGGCCAGCTCAAAATTATGAAAACCGGAAATGCTGATCTGCCACTCGCTCACAGCAAACGGGCATTACTTACCTGCGATGTGTGGGAACATGCGTATTATTTAGATTACCAGAACCGCCGCCCAGACTACGTCAAGACATTTTTAGATTCTCTGGTTAATTGGGACTTTGTGGCAAGCCAATTAGAAAGTTAAGCAGCTCCCTGCTTACGATCTTCACCACCGAGTTTAAAATAAAGCAATAACAGGGAGGACAAACACAGTGAGGAATACGTTCCCACTGTGATGCCCACAATGATTGGTAGGCTGAAGGTGGCAATCACATTGCCGCCAAAAAAGTAAAGGGCAAATAATGCCAGTAACGTGGTTACAGAGGTCAGCACTGTTCGCGACAAGGTATTGTTAATGCTTCGGTTGATGATTTCTGGCATCGATTCTTTCTTGTATTTGCGTAAATTCTCACGAATGCGATCGTAAATCACCACTGTATCGTTAATGGAATAGCCAGCAGTTGTAAGGATTGCTATGATAGCTGTTTCATTAAATTCTAAGCAGGGCAAAAAAGCGTAAAGGCCAATAATACTGGTACAGTCATGGGTTAGCGCAACAATAGCACAAAAACCAAACTGCCATTCAAACCGAAACCAAATATAGACCAACATCGCCAGTAAGGCAAAACCAATAGCCATCAAACCTTTGCGCTTTAAGTCTTCACTTACTTTGGGACCAACTGTTTCTACCCGGCGGTAAGTCACGTCCTTGCCCAAAGCTTGTCTAATTTTGTTCAAAGCAATTGACTGCGCCTTTTCTCCACCTGGCTGACGTTCAATACGAATCATCACATCACGCGTGTCACTCCCAAAACCTTGAAGTTTGACATCCCCAAGATCAAGCCCTGAAAGCTTTGTGCGCAATCCAGAGAGATCAGCAATTTCTGGCGTACGGATCTCAATTAAAAAACCACCTCGAAAGTCAATTCCATAGTTGAGCCCATTCATCATAAACCCAGCTAGGGATCCCAGCACTATAAATGTAGACAACAGAAACATTATATAACGCAACTTAACGAAATTAATCGAGGTGTTTGCTGGAACGAGACGCAACATTTTTCAAGAACTCCTTTTAAACCGCAATTCTGGTGGGACGACGCCAGTGATACCATAGAACGACAATCACTCGGGTCAGAGAAATTGCAGTAAACATCGACACCAAAATACCAATGGATAAAGTCACCGCAAATCCACGAATGGGACCTGTGCCAAATATGAAAAGTAGCGCTGCACCAATCAGTGTGGTCAGATTCGAGTCAATGATCGTTCCCATAGCTTGGGTATATCCTGCATCAATGGCTGAAAGAATTTTATGGCCATTTCGCACTTCTTCACGAATCCGCTCGTAAATCAAAACGTTAGCATCCACCGCCATACCAATTGTCAATGCGATGCCAGCAATTCCAGGTAAAGTAAGCGTAGCCCCAATAACCGACATGATAGCAATCAACAAAATCAAATTAAAGGCTAGTGCAATGTTGGCCACGACTCCAAAGAACGTATAAACCAACAACATAAAAACAGCAACCAGAATCACTGCAATCACCGTTGCCATTTTACCAGCAGCAATGGAATCTGCACCCAAGCCTGGCCCTACAGTCCTCTCTTCAATAACAATAAGCGGAGCAGGAAGCGCACCAGCTCGCATCAACAAGGCTAAATCCGTGGTTTGTTGCACGGTAAATCCTCCCTCTATATAGGCTTGCCCGCCGGGGATAGGATTGTTTATTCTAGGGGCACTGAGCACCTTGTTATCCAGCACGATAGCAAAGCGCCGTCCTCGATTTTTTCGGGTGATATCAGCAAACTTGCGCCCCCCATAGGCATCGAATCGGAAATTAACAATTGGGCTGTTATTTTCTTGATGGAATCCTGCAGACGCACTCACTAAATTTTCCCCACTTAGAAGAATTCGTTTGCCAATAATTAAATCCGGAAGACCCTCTTCTTCACTAGGTAAGCGCTCATAGCCTGCAGGAACCCGATTTTTAGCAATAAGCACATGTGAATCCGGATGCACCATCCGAAACGTCATCTTGGCTGTTTTACCCAAAAGTTGGCGCACCCTAGCCGGATCACCGACGCCTGGCAACTGTACCAATATACGTCCCTCGCCTTGCTGTTGGATATTAGGTTCTGCCGTGCCATACTCGTCAATACGTCTTCGGACAATCTCGATTGACTGACGCACCATCATCGATTTGCGTTCGCGAATGACTTCAGGTTTTAAAACAAGCTGCCCCTGCCCTTGCTCATTAATCGCAATCTCAAAATCTTGCATTGGCCTTGCCAAAACTCTAAATGCCCGGTCACGATCTTCCAATTTACGCAATTTAAACCGAATGGCGTTTTTACGAACGCCCAGTCCGGTATAGCCAATTTTGTCACCACGAAATGCGGTGCGCACCCCATCCACACTACCGTCCAGATAGTCCTTAAGGCCGGCTTCAACATCCACCTCGAGCAGCAGTTGTGATCCTCCTTGCAAATCTAAGCCGAGATTTACCGGCTGCAGCCACTCTGGAAATGTCTCTTGCACACGCTCTCGATCAAAAAAGTTGGGAGAGGCAAAAAAGATTCCTAAGACACAAATGGCACTCAAAAACATAAGTTTCCACTTAGAAATTTGTATCATATCGTTCCTTCTCCACTAACTTTTGTTTCTCGCTCTTGGTTTATCCCTGGGACGACTAAAAACTACTTGGTCTTACGCCGTGTTGTGCTTTTCTTTTTAGCCTCAGTCAAAGATTTTACATTCGAACCCTTTTTTCTGGAAACACTTTGTGAATTAGAAGAAGAAATTGATCCCGTGTGTGATAAATTTTGAGTAATCATTGAACGCACCACACGTACTTGGACTCCATCGGAGATCTCAAGGAGCACTTCTTCATCACTGACCACCTTGACAATTTTCCCAAGTATGCCACCTGAAGTCAGCACTTGGTCTCCTTTTGAAAGAGCAGACAACATCTCACGTTGTTGCTGTGCCTTTTTTTGTTGGGGTCGAATGAGAAAAAAATAAAAAGCCACAAATATCAAAACCAAAGGTAAAAATTGATAAAGTTGCTGGCCAAACCCACCACCTGCCACGGTAGCAGCTGAGGCCATTGCTGGGGAAATTGTCAAAAAGTCTAACATTTTGTAAGAAAACTCCTTCTTATCGTATTTCTGTTCTTTAAAAAATCAATGCAAAACTCCAACGGATACCCCCAACAGATAAGCTGGCGCGCCCTGCAGGATTCGAACCTGCGACACCCGGCTTAGAAGGCCGATGCTCTATCCAGCTGAGCTAAGGGCGCCCATAATTGAGACAACTCTTAGAGTCCTTGTCTTTGTTATACATACATACTTGCTAGAGTTCAAGGTATACTGTGGAAGTGATTAAGATTCAGTATATTAAGAGGATCTTTTTAAATGTGTTATCCAACCAGAGGTATAGGGGATGCATCTACCCCCAGCTCTTCGTAACTGCCACTTTCGGGAGACTGCACAAAAATAGTTCCCGTTTTAATTTCAAAAAACCACAAATGAATGTTCAATTCGCTTCGCGCAACTCTTTTGCGAATCCAGGGAAAAGTGAGGCAATTCTGGCAAGAGATCCCAAGAGAGCGTTTGGCATAAGCATCCATATCTTCTCCTTGTGCATGGTTTGTTTTCACAAGAGAAACCCAATTTTTAATAAAATCGGTTTGCTTTTTCTGATCAGGTTCAATAATAGTTTGAATACCACCGCACTGACTATGCCCCAGTATAATCAGATGTTTGGTTTTTAAAAAACGGATGCCAAATTCCAATGCAGCACTTGTCCCATGGTAGGCACTACCTTGCTCATAAGGAGGGACAATGCCTGCTACATTACGCACAACAAAAAGATCACCTGGATTACATTGAAGAATCAACGCCGGATCAACCCGTGAATCACAACAAGTCACGACCATAATTTCAGGGGTTTGACCCAAAGTTGCAAGAGAGTCCATAATGGGTTGATCACCTGTGGCATATTTCTGCCTAAAGGTTTGATAGCCTTTTAAAAATTTATTCGATATTTTCTGCATGTATTACTCATAAATAGTTTTGTAGTTTTTCATAAAATTTCAGTCCAAGCTCTTTGGTAGCATTCTGGATCTCACTTTCAGCCACTTGAATAGTTTGTTTGTGGACAAATGTCCCATCGAGGGATGCAACAAGTCCAGTAAACATACATCGGTCATTTTCTAACATTGCAAGGCCAGCAATTGGGGTTCTGCAAGATCCATCTAAAGCACTCAAAAAAGCACGTTCAGCTTGTACACATAGATATGTAAGGTGGTCGTTGATAGGTGTCAACAGCTCAAGCATAGCGGTATTATCTTTGCAGCATTCGATGCCAAGGGCACCTTGGGCAACCGCAGGTAGTATTGTTTCAGGGCTCAGAGGAATTCCAATTTGTGATTTTCCCAGCCGTTTGAGCCCTGAAAGGGCCAACAGTGTTGCATCTGCCACACCTGATTCAATTTTATTGATGCGGGTTTGCACATTACCCCGAAGCGGCACAATTTTAAGATCAGGGCGGAGATGCATGATTTGGCACGCACGCCTTAAAGATGACGTGCCTACTCGTGTTCTAGGTGGCAAATCTTTTATGGTCGTTGCGCTTTTTGCAATCAAAACATCTCGCGGATCTTCACGGGGTAGCATACAGGCTATTGTTAAGCCTGATGGAAGCCGGGTTGCTACATCCTTCATTGAATGCACCGCAATGTCGATTTGGTTGTCTAAGAGAGCTTGTTCAATTTCTTTGGTAAATAGTCCTTTGCCGCCAAATTCAATTAAAGGTTGGTCGGTTATACGATCACCAGAGGTTGTTATCGGAACAACCACAAAATTTTGTTCCTCAATTCCATGCACTTTTTGCAAGACTTGCTGAACAACTTCGGCTTGTTTACGTGCTAAAGGACTACCTCTAGTTCCTATGCGGATTATGTGATCGACCATAGAATGCATTATGCCAATTTTTGCATACGAGTAAAGCTAGATGTAACTATTCAGTCCAACGGCCGCCATCCAGGATCCATTCCGGGAAAAGCTTTCCCCCTTTTTCAGCCAAACTTATCTTCTAAATATTCCAACCGTCCCTCAACCCAAGCCAAATTGCCTTTGAGCAAGTAGTTGTTTGGCATATTCAAGCACGAACGAGCCTTGAATAATAATCACCTGATGCTGTTGGTGAAATTTCGTCTGCAAAGTATGCGGATTTTTCTTGAGCTTGCCTATACTCGCCCCTATAAGGGCCATCCCCCACTAAACTAGTGAGAACTGACCCCTATAGAGGCAAACGCGTCAGGTTCCAAAACCACTCACCACAATATACCGCTTCCACAACATTTCCGCGGCAAAACCAAGCAGAATAAGCAAAACCAGGCAAACATTAACAAACTGCCCCAGGAAATACTGGCGCCGGAGGTTGGTATATTGTAAATTGGCGTTAGCCATACCAGCTGCAATGTGCTCAGAGCAACGACAAGGTGGCCTGTAAGCCGGGTTCTGTCGGGGACGATCATTCATCTAGGATGCTTGTCGCCAAGCATCTCAAGCAGCCTACCCGAAGAATTCAGTGCGGAAATTCACCTGTTGGCTTGCGCCAGCGCACTCTTCCTATTTGGCCTTGCTCCGGGTGGGGTTTACCCTGCCATCTTTGTTACCAAAGATGCGGTGCGCTCTTACCGCACCATTTCACCCTTACCAGGGTAAACCCTGGCGGTATATTTTCTGTGGCACTTTCCCTAAGGTCACCCTCGGCGGACGTTATCCGCCACCCTATTTCCGTGGAGCCCGGACTTTCCTCTATAGGCATAATACCCACAGCGATCATCCAACCACCTTGTCTAGTTAGTAGATGTAAGCTGATTTTTCTAAAAAAGCAACATTTGGGATGATGTATGTCTGACTTAGTCAATCTGTAAACGCTGCGCTTGTCTTTGACCCAGTCTTTAGTTAACTTGATTGTAGTACCCCTTAGCGGAGGGATGCCGGAGTGGTCGAACGGGGCGGTCTCGAAAACCGTTGTGCGCTTTTGCGTACCGTGGGTTCGAATCCCACTCCCTCCGCCAGTTTTTATTTCTCGAAAAATTTTTGCTGGAATTTCTGGTTTGATATTAGCACCTCTAAACCCCAGTATTCATAGGCTTTAGCAAGTTTAAGTCACGCAACACATGCGTACCTAGAGAATCTAAAAATCACCCAAATTACCCCAAAGTCTCTTATTTTACTCTCCGTTTCTCCGTTACATGCGAACGTCGGCGCCGAAGGTACGCATCTACCAAACCCTTGATTTTACTGGGTTTTTGCGATTTAGGCATTTTGAGGTTCGTTTTTGACTGGTGGTGTGCGGAGTGCTCAGAATGAGCAGGGCCACCTCATGAAAAAAAATAATCCATAAATATCTCCCTCCAAAAAATTCGTTACAATCCGTTTAAATGTGTCCTTCCGGCAAGCGTGCGTGCTCACAATGACGAAAATCGGTTAGAATGCCTTCCATCCATTGTTATTATTCCACTTCCTCTACCTCTACCTCAATCTTCGGACTACCCAGTTCTTGCTACCCGCAGGTGATATACAGAACCTCTCGCCCCCCCATCTGATATGTGTGCTTTCAGC
>JBDLIP010000094.1 GCA_039714795.1 Pseudomonadota bacterium
CAATCACGGATAGCTCACCTGATTTAGAACGAATGCTAACGATGGTCACATAATCTTGATGTCCTTTCTTCATTGAAATTTCATCAACCCCAATGGTCTTGACGGAGGGGTGCACTTTAGCCATTTTGGTTCTTAAGTTAGAGCCATTGACCCCAACCCCTATATTGTCTCCAACACCATGGCAATTTTATGCCGCCTCAGACTATAAAAACCAACACAAGCCAGTAAGGTCGTTGCAATAGCAAAGCCAGCCACTGGCATCAAAGTGCCGTCGTAAAATACACTGCAAATATAAATACCTACAAAGCTAAATGCCATTTCTAGCGCAATCATCAGCGCTGATGCAGCCCCTGCTTGTTTGGGAAAGGGAGCAATAATACACGCCGTTGCGTTACCAAAAATAAGCCCCCAACCAATATAAAGGGGCACACGAATCAACTGCACCCAAAGTGCTGAATGCAACCCATACTCGAGGCCTACCATTAACGCCAAGGTGCTACAAAGGACCCCAGCAAGACCAATGCTAATTAGCCTGTCATTACCCAAGTCCTTCACAAAACGATGACACAACCACCCTCCTGCAAGGTAGGCAACAAACCCCAACGTGACGTAATAGCCAAAATGTTCTAAAGGAACCTCAAGGTGCTCGACAAAGATCAGCGATAAATTGGCAGCATCGACAAACAACAACATAACCATCAAAACTTTAACTATCATATACCTACAGTAAAGCGGTTGAGTAACCACATGGATGTAACCAGACCAAAGAGCTATGAACGAAAAAGAGTGCCGCCTTGAAATAGATTCTTTAAACCCCAAGGAAACCAAAGCAAACGCTGCACAGGACAGCACAAACACGGCAAAAAAGCTTGGGCGCCATCCCCAGAGTTCACCCCAATAGCTTCCCAAAATCGGCGCGATAGCGGGGATAAACCCAGCTACAATATGCACGAGATTTATCATACGAGTGTATTGAGCCCCAGCAGTCACATCCTTGATGGCTGCATTTCCAACGGTCCAGGCCACCCCTGCCCCCATGCCTTGCAACAGTCGTGCTAAAATCAAAGGGTATATGGAAGAGGCCCACACACATGCAAGGCTGGCAACAGAAAACAAGCCCAATCCTGCCACTAACGTGGGACGACGCCCATAAACGTCAGAGAGAGGACCATATAAAAGCGCAGAGATTCCAAGACCAAATAAATAAAAGCTAATGGTCATTTGCACCCAATATTCGTCTACCACAAAGCTACTCCGGATCAACGGCAACAACGGTGCACAAAAGCTTGCAGCAAACTCAACCGTCATAATTACGCTGAGCACAAGCAGGGAAAGACGAAGAGATTGAACCATAAAGGAAATCTAGCTATTGATCCCTGCTGAAGTCAAGAGCAGGTGTGCCCCTGACAGGGTTGTCCAGTGAAAAATATCCCCGAAGGTCGTCATTCCAAGCTACTTTCCTCTGTGGTAAGTTCCAAATTAGGAAGCGAGCTGGTAATTTCGTTAAGTAGATGATTATCCGCAAATTTATTGCCTGCTATGTTAAGTTTTTGTAGCCCCTTAGGCAGCCAATTTCCCATAGTTATTTCATTGTAACTCAAATTAAGGTCCTGCAAATTTGTACATTTCAAAATGGCTGGGATCTGTTTAAGTTTATTGTAAGATAAATCCAAGATCCTTCCAGGAAACCAATCGTTATCAGCCGGTTCAATATGTAGCTGGTTATGCTGCGCATACAACTCTTGCAAATTTTTTAGTTCTTCAAAATACTTTAGATTTGTGAGATTATTGTGACTTATATCTAGAATGGTTATCCAGGTAAATGGAAAATTATAAGACTTTAGTTCTCCATCAATTTTCATATTGCCTGTCAGTTGATTATTAGCTAGGTGAATTTCGTTAATATCTTTTAACAATTCCCCAATCCTTGGCCTAAATAAGTCCGCATCTTCAATGTCAAGATTTTTTAATGCAATTTTTTGCGGAGGATTTTCCAGTATGGGTTGGCTCAAGTTCCAACCTAGATCAAAAAGCGGGCAAATAATTTCATCTTCCCGGTCACCCCACAAACCCCATGCTGGATGATTGAAGAACCTGGAAGTTAAATCTTCCATTGCCTTATTAGGATTAAGATCCAAGTATACCTTTGCAAGCTTTTGCAGCAAGTCATTCAATTTTTGGATCAATATTTCACGTGAGATATGGGGGTTTATCTGTTGACTCGAATCCTCTTCATCGCTTAAATCCTCCTCTTCTTTTTGTTTGTGATGCTTCAAGCGTCCCAATAAATAAATTCTCTCCTGCAAGTAATTAGGTAGATTGTTTACCTCTTTAGGAAACTCGTCTCGCATATCATAGATTGCCTGATCTTTACCCGCAAAAATAGGAACCGTCTTGAGAATCTGTTGCAAAACGTGCCCATAACAAATTTGATGGCTTTTCAGCTCGCAACGACTAGGAAACTCAGACTTGATAATACATTGTGTTTCTGATTCAATCCTAAACTCATCACAACTTATTTCTGACTCTTGAACACCGTTGATTCTCCTGTTGTCGACCCTTTGGTATTCTTTTATTTTTAACTCTTGAAGAATGCTACGCTCAGGTACATTTGAGAAATTAATTGATATTTTCTGATTTTTCCATAGGAACACGTGGGAAAATTTTCCTAAACTTACACTGCTCTCACAATCTATTGGAATTTTCCCATAAACAGCTTCTACTTTTTTCTTTTCATCAAAATCACTCGAATCTTGATCTAGATGGGGATCTGCCCTTAAAGATTGTCGCTTTTCTCTTATTTTATACCAGAATTGTCTGCGATATTTACCTATCATTCCCCGATCCATGGCCACCAACAACTTCCCTTGCAAAGTTTGGTATCCCACGACTTTATCTTGCCTTTGTTGACACATAGGGCCTTGATAACCAGCCGATTTAATTCTAGCCTTAAGGTCTTCTAATTTAACATTTGCCTTTAACCAATTACTCCAGCCTCCTTTAACCTGAGGCTGATAAACAGATTCGTAATATCCGCGCATACCCAGGAAAAAATAGTACTCCTGCTGGAGACGTGATATGAGGTGCGGCAAGCGATAAATTTCCAATTCAGCCGCAAAGGGACCAACAGAGTGCTGTTGTTCAAATCGATTTAGTCCCTTACATTGATCTGGAGATTTGCTGTAGCCAGGTTCTACCGTCTTATCATATAAGTGGGTACAAAAACGGACAAATTCTTCATCGTGACTGTAGTTGCTGTAGTGATTTTTTACATAATAAAAGAGATACTCCATTTTTTCTTTTTCTGCTCTAGTTTCCAGAAACTGTTCTTGTGGATGTTCTAATTCCACCTGTTGTTCCGTAGTAGCTTGATGCAGGGTTTGTGCACGGGTATTTCTCAAAATTTCCATAATCTCTACAGATCCCTTTAAATCCTTACCAGGGTGAAAATGCACTTCTTCAACATCCGTTGGATCATTTAAATACTGGGATCGTTTTTCTTGATAGTCAGATTTCGCCTTTTCATAAGCTTGTTGAACCTTTTTAAGTTCTTTTTCTTTGTCAGCATACTCGCTTTTTCTTTTGTTAAACGCTTTAACCCAGGTTTTGTAGTACTTTTGGATATCTAATGGCAGTCGCTTCTGCTTTCTCTCCTTCCCATTAACACTGACGATTGCAAATTCTGGTTGCTTGCGCCACGGAAAATTTTTCTTATTTTTAGCAAAAATTGTGGCCTCTTCACTGCTACACTTCAAGTACTCATACACAATTTTTCCCTGTATCACTGCCCACAGCGGTTCATGATTCGGCAGCAAAACATGATCTATAAGTTCATCCAATTCTTTGGGAAACCCAGTATCTCTTCCCCATCCTTGCCGTACTGCTGCCTCCCTTTCCTCTGAATCACTTGATGCTACAAGCAAACTTGAAACACTTATTCCCAACAACAAACCGAAAAACAAGTGTTTGCACCAAAAAAATACACCGAACAACTGGAACACCGCTTTCTCCTTTTTATTAATTCCACTTTTACACGCAAGCAAGTTACACGTTCCAGTCTCGGTTATCACCACCTTTGGCTAGTTAAAGATTAGCTGCAAAATTAGTGTCCATAATAACTTGGCTACTTAGATTTTTTAGGTCCCTTCTTATCATCATCATCACCATCAGGATTATCAGAACCTCGTTCCTGAGCTCGGCTCATCGCTTCACCTAAGATGTCACCAAGGCTAGCACCACTATCTGTGGATCCATATTCCTGCATGACCTTCTTTTCTTCATCAACCTCTCGGGCTTTCACTGACAAGGATAAATTCCGAGCCTTACGATCAATGAAAATAATCTTAGCGTCAACCTTTTCACCAACCGCATATCGATCGGACCTACGATCTTTACGATCTTTGGCCATCTCAATTTTACGGATAAAGCCAAGAATACCATCACCCACTGTGACCTCAATTCCTGCCTCTTGAATCTCTGTCACTTCACACGTAACCACAGACCCAGATTTCATTTGGCCAATACCTGAAAAGAAAGGATCATCCATAAGCTGCTTCACCCCAAGAACCACCCGTTCTTTTGCAGGATCAATATCCAAAACCTTGACCTTAATCGTCTGACCTTTTTTGTATTGCTTCAAGGCCTCATCGCCAGACATATCCCAAGAAAGATCTGACAAGTGAACCATACCATCAATGTCATCCGTCATTTCGACAAACAAGCCAAACTCGGTAATGCTCTTTACCCTTCCTTCGTGTTCGCTTCCTATGCTGAAATCTTCCTGAAGCTTTTCCCATGGGTTGGCAACACATTGCTTAATACCCAGGGCAATCCGTCGTTTGTCAGGGTCAACGTCAAGCACCTTAACCTCAACTTTTTGCCCAACGGAAGTCAGTTGATTTGGGTGTACCCCTTTGTGCGTCCAGCTCATATCCGTAACGTGCGATAAACCTTCAATACCATCATCCAATTCAATGAATGCACCATAATCTGTAATATTCGTCACCGTTCCTTCAAGCTTGGAATTTACAGGATATTTCGTTTCAACTCCTACCCAGGGATCTTCTTCTAATTGTTTCATACCCAGCGAAACACGCTTTGTTTCTTGGTTAAAGCGAATCACGCGCACCTTAACAGTTTGCCCTATTTCCATAACATCTGAAGGATGATTGATACGCTTCCAAGACATATCAGTCACATGGAGCAGACCATCAATACCACCAAGGTCGATAAACGCCCCGTAATCCGTGATGTTCTTGACGGCCCCTTCAATGACCTCACCCTCTTTTATGGTTTTCATTAACTCATCGAGCGCTTCAGCTCTGGATTCTTCCATAATAGAGCGACGGGATACCACGATATTTCCCCTAGCACGATCCATTTTCAGGATCTGGAAGGGCTGATCGATACCAAGTAAGGGTGCTATATCCTTGATAGGACGCACATCTACTTGAGATCCCGGAAGAAAAGCGATGGCCCCATTAAGGTCAACTGTAAAACCACCTTTGACTCTGCCAAAAATCACACCATTGACATGTTTGTTGTCCTGGAAAGATTTCTCAAGCTCAACCCAAGCTGCTTCTCTGCGGGCTTTTTCATAGCTTAAGACGACTTGACCTTCCCGATTCTCCATTCGATCAAGGTAAACTTCAACCTCATCTCCAATTTTGAATTCAGGAATCACCCCAGAAGTAGAAAATTCTCTCAGCGGAACGCGCCCTTCTGATTTCAAGCCGACATCAATTAAGACCGCTTCTTGGTCAATTTTGATAATTGTACCTTTAACAACTCCACCGGTCAGTTTTTTCGAGCTGATAGGATCTTGATCTAAAAGCGCTGCAAAATCCATGTTATCTTCAGAACTGCTGGGAGTCTTTAAAGTTTGATCTGTCATGTTTATGTTAATCCAATATGTTTATGCGTTAGAGTTAATCCATAGCGGCCTGAAATCATGCCACCTCTCGTATTTTCACCGTTACCGTTCTTCAGCTTTTTCAGTATCCTGCATTCTTTGCTGAACGAACTTAACTGCCGTCTCAACCATCTCATCAATGGTGAAATCCGATGTATCTATTATATACGCATCTGCAGCTGCCTTTAAAGGGCTGACTGCTCTACTTTGATCTCGTGCATCACGTTTTTGCATTTCTTGCAACACTGAATCGTATGTACAAGCTACTCCACGCGCTTTGAGCTCTTTAAAACGCCGCGTGGCTCGAATTTCTGGCCTTGCTGTTACAAAAAATTTTACATCAGCATGGGGCAAAATCTCAGTACCAATATCTCGGCCATCAAGGACAACACCACACTTGTTGGCGGGAGGGTTTTCGGCAAAATCTCTTTGAAAACCCAACAAAGCTGATCGCACCACCTCAATAGCCGCAACCTTCGAAGCCATCTGCGCTACAGTGTCACTACGTAATTCAGGTTTTTTAAGATCATTCTGCGATAAACTAGAGACAATTTTCGCAAGTGCTTGAGGATCTGTTAGATCGCAATCTTGCGATAGACCTTTCCAAGCAACTGCCCGATAAATCAAGCCTGTATCCAGGAAAGCAAGCCCTAAAGTCTTGGCTAAACCTCGGGAAAGTTCTCCCTTGCCTGCACCACTGAAACCATCAACGGCTATGACCAGCAAGATGACGCCTTATTCAACGGAAAATCCCTTAAAGCGATTTTTAAACTTGGCCAATTGACCACCTGTGTCCAACAAGCGATGTTGACCTGTCCATGCTGGATGCGTTGAGGGATCAATCTCAAGACGCAAAGTATCACCTTTTTTGCCCCAAGTTGACTTAGTCTCAAATGTTGTCCCGTCAGTCATCATCACCTTGATGGTATGATAATCTGGATGGATATCTTTCTTCATCAATAATCTCCTTATGGGCTCCTTTATACGCGAAATATGGGTAAATTACAAGATTATAATGGATTCCTGATCTATACTGAAGCTAAATCAAACTGTAAGGGACAGGTTGCCAGCTTTCAAATCACCCCAGGTAAAATTGATAAAAAATGCAAATCACATGCCCATGCCAAGTTTATGTTTATATACTAAAGTGAAATCAAAACCTCTGTTTCCTGATACGCTAGAAGTGCTCATTTACCCAAGTAAACTGCAAGCTGGTAGCTATCAGGGCTGTTCAGTGAAACCAACACGGCCGTCATCCTGAACGCTGATTTTCCGAACGTGCGACTGTAAGTCGCACGAATTGGAAAATCTTTGCG
>JBDLIP010000095.1 GCA_039714795.1 Pseudomonadota bacterium
GAACTGCATTGCAAAAGCTTACTGGATCAGATAATTGCATATCTTTCAAATAGCCAAGCACTCTTGCAGCATCGGATGAGTATTCTGATACCTTTATTAAAGGACGAACTGCATTGCAAAAGCTTACTGGATCAGATAATTGCATATCTTTCAAATAGCCAAGCACGCTTGCAGCATCGGATGAGTATTCTGATACCTTTATTAAAGGACGAACTGCATTGCAAAAGCTTACTGGATCAGATAATTGCATATCTTTTAAATAGCCAAGCACGCTTGCAGCATCGGATATTAAAGGACGAACTGCGCGACAAAACCCTGCTGGATCGGTCAGATTCATAGCGCCCAGAGCTTCAAGGATCCTCAAAATATCGGATGAGTATGCCGAACTGGGTATTAAATGATGTACTTCCTTGCAAAATTCCGATGGATTGGGACAATTAATGGCATTTACACTTTTGACGATTTGCAAAAATTTATCCATTTCTTTTTCCCACGACTGAGTTGTCATAAGTTTCTCAACTGGTGCAAATAACTGTTGGCATTTCTCTGGAGAAATATCGGAGATGATCTGCTGCATCGATGTGATTTCTTGTAAATCTTTAACAACGTTTTCTGTAAGCGAATCCGGATCATCGACATATGTTCTTTCCAAACAATCGGGATCCTCAATTATGCAATTAAGAACTTCAGCATATTGCTTATCATTAAGCGCCTTGACAATCTTAGGAGTTTGGCAAGCCTGTAGTTCATACGGTTCAATGCCAATAGTTTTACGCAAAATCTCTAGGGTTTGTGGCGCTCTACTACTATAAACCTCTTGATTGCATACAAGTTTACTCAAAATGGGAAATAGGTAAGGAGTCAACATGCGTTTTAGATCTTGCTTAATCTGCGCTGCATTCACTCTTGCATTATACTCTCTTGCATTATAAAGATAGTCCTGCACGACCACAGCTCCAGGGGCAAATTTTGCCAAATCCGCTAGTAAGCGTACTTGAATATTGCTTGTATTTCTTTGAACTTGTGGGTCTTGACCGCTCTTTAGAGATTGAAGCACTGGAAGCGCCTGCCGCACAGTTTGATCTGTAGAATCCTGAACAGTTGCCCCCACGCTGCCCGCGATATAGCAGGCTTGATTGACGATCTCAGATTTCAAAAAAATCTGTAGTAAAGCGCCTCCATTAAAATTACCAAAATGATTTTGATAAAGAGCTTTTAGGTCATGCAATAAAACATCTGTGGTAATTCCAAGAGTTTCAAACATGGTTTTTGTAATATCCCAAGGTCTCGGTGGCTTCAAACTGGATTGACCAGAAAAATAGGCATGGGTGGAACTACTGGATACACGTAAGTTGTTAAACAAAGTGGGATTGCATGATAATCCTGCACATTTAAAGCCTTTACTGTAGTTGGTTTTTCCCATCAAAATAAAGTTCAAAAGGTCATTGGCATTTTGATACTCCATAGAAAAATTATCCAATGATCGCAACATATCTGTTTGCTCTGGAGAAACATCAAGCATATGCCGCACAGAGCTTAACACACAACAGTTGAACCATAAATCTGTATCAAAGCCGTGATACAGGACAAATTTATCGTTATGAAATTTCTCCTGATCAATAATAGATTCTAGTAATTCTGCCTCTTTCTGATTAAGACAGGGAATTACTTTTTTAATTTGATCTTGAACAGAAATTTTAAAAGCCTCTGCATCCAATAAGTGCTGCAACATATTATGGGAAGCTGTGTTGGCTTCTGCGGTAATTTTTAAAAGTTTATTTGCTCTTTGCTGTTGTGCTTGTTTTTGTGCTGCCAAAGACAGCCATAAGGCCATACGTTGAGCTGACGAGGTTGCAGGATCTTCAACGACTTCGGTTATTTCTTGCAGACCTGGATGTCCAACAACACTTTGGCTACAGGTACCGGCAATTTCTTTACCGCTCACCAGAGCCTGCAACCATTGCTTGATTTGCGGTTGTTGCAAGGATTGAAGAAAAGGTGGATGCAAAACTGGACCACCAGGAACAATTGCAATTGTCGCTTGATTTTCTTCTTGAACCAAATCTCCACTTTCCAAAGCCTGCAAAACTTCTTCCACTGCAATCCAGGCAAATTCGCTGTACTCTTTTGCATGGGAGCTATCAGTTAATTTCTGCAATAAGGTTTGTGGATCGATGTGATCAACCTTGGCCAAATAGGTACGAAACCGTTTGAGAGTTAAATTGTCCTCAACAGTCACCGTATCATGAGACGGCATGTAGAGAATATCGCTTTGAAAATTCAAATGATCTCCTGATTCTTCTAGCGTTTCTCGAGCCCCAGCTTCATAAAATCTTTCACCCGCATCAGCTTTACCCCCAAGATTACCCCACCAATTGTGTCTTGTACGTTTGCCTAACAAAATATAGGGCTTACCGTCTTCCATTTTATAAATCAAAGTACCAGCAGCATCATTAAGGGATGCAAATGCAAAAGGATCAGCCTTAGGGTTAATTTTTCCGTCAAAAAAATCATCTAAAAACCGCAAATGCTGCAACCTTGATTCGAAAAACTGCAATAGCTCTTGGGTATCTTCATAGCGCACAGCTTGACAAAAATCGCGTGCCTGTTGCAGCAACTGATCTCTTGCTGTCAAAAGTTGGCTAATCTGCAATTTGATGTTTTCCGGAGTGATCTCGGCAAAATTTCGAGCTCCAAAGGTATCCCCCTGACGAAAGCTGGCAAATTCAGACACCTGGTGTCGAAACCACATGTCATCCTTTGCTGCTTTTGCTCGTGTCGCCATTTTGCGGTGACCAAGCGAACGGTGCAATAGAGCGCCACCACTGTCAATCAAATACAGCGCTCCTTCAGCTGTAATAATAAAGTTTTCTGGTTTGATATCCCAAGCACTTAAAAGCGCAAGTGAGGCAAAATTAGGTGCCAGCAACTCCGTTAACTGCTCTTGTGTTGGCTGAGAGCCTTCCACGAATTCGGCCAAGCGATACAATCCACCTCTGTGCAATTTCGTATCCCCTAATTGCTGCTTAATACACTCAGGAACATCATTGAAAAGATAAAAATTTGGGAAATGACCACCGGCTTTTTGGTACATCGCTCCAGCTAAGCACTCATTGATGCCATGATGTTTATTTTTCCAACTCTTGAGAGTCCATTGTTTTCCATTAGGATCAATAAAAACCTGTACACCACCAGATCCGCCGGAAAGTGTTTTCACAAATTTCAACTCAGAGAAATTAGGAATTTTGTCCCGCTGACTTGAATACTCCCCTAAATCCTGCCATGAAGAATAGAGTGGAGCAAATGTGCGCTTGTAATGGTAGAGGTCTAAGGGCTGATTCAAATTGAGCTTTTTCTGATATTGCTCTGCAAAGTGGTACGCGTTGTCATCAATAAATGAAATTCGTGTGGATTTGTGCCCAAGCGATGCAAGATGCTCCATAAATGCTTGCAAAGTTTGCAATTTGCTGGAAATTCTTGCGTCAGAACTTTTATCATCCGGCGAGTGGATAATGCCTTTGAAATAACGTGTTCCTGATTGTAAAAAGTCGATACCCATACCAGGGTGGTTAAAATTTAAACCAAACATATTTAATCTTTGAAAAGTTTCAAGGAAGCGTCGCGGTTGCCGTGCAGTTAAAGCAAAACACTTTACTCCCTGTTGCTGTAGCCCGAGGATGAATTGCAAAGTCTGGCTCGACAACAAATCAGCGTTTTTTTGCGAGCCGCCTTCACTCAACAACACACCATCAACGTCAAAAAAGACATAATGCTGTTTGGGGTTATCATCTACGCGGAAATCCCCAAGCGCCATGCGATTAATCTTGCGGATCGAAACCTCTGATCTAACCTCATTTTCTTCGTGACTAACAACTGATGCAAAACAATCGTCTGTTAGAAACAACAATACAATTAATGAATACAGACAATAATAAATTTTTTTCATAAATAACACCATTAAAAACAAATATATATTTATATGTAGAATCAATCACATAAAAATGCAACCAAATTTTCAAATAATTGTGAAAAGCCAATGACACTAACTTAAAGGAAGATTGGTATGACATCAACTGCTACTCTCACTGGATTTTATACCGCAGGGTGTGGCAAGACTTTTATTGGTGTGAGAGGTAAAACCCTTCTGCGTGTCGATGCCAGTAACTTGGTAAATAGTAAGTAAGTACTTCGAACATATAAGAAAATCAACAGTTCATTTAAATTGATCAACTCGCAGGGTCCAAATTGTACAATTCGCTGGATTTAAATCGTATTATTCGCTAGGATCAAATTGTGCATTTTGCAGCTATACTGAAGTGAAATCAAAACCTCTGTTTCCTGATACGCTCGAGGTGCTCGTTTACCCAAGTAAACTGCAAGCTGGCAGCTGTCATTAAACTAGAGGTTTTGATTTCACGAGAGTATATTAAGTCAGATTGGCAAAGGAAACCCCCAATGTATCCGAGATGGCAGAAGAAACTGGTCCTAGAGGCTATGAAAACCCGGAGGGTGGTGCTGCTCTCAGGAATTAGGCAGTGCGGCAAGACAACGCTGGCACGTGACCTTATGGACAACGAGATGGAATATCGAACCCTTGATGACGTTGGCTTGAGAAAAGCGGCTGAGAATGATCCACAGGCATTTGTAAAACGTATCGATCGCCCTCTCATTATCGATGAAGTCCAAAGAGTGCCGGATTTGCTATTGGCCATCAAAATGGCTGTTGATGAGGACACACGTCCGGGGCAATATCTGCTCACCGGTTCAACAAACATTCAATCTATTCCAAGTGTGCGAGAATCTCTTGCCGGGCGTATCACAAAACTGCGACTTCGCCCTCTCAGTCAGGGAGAGCTTCACGAGATCTCTCATACGTTCTTAAAAAGAGCTTTTAGGCAAGAACTAAAAACACCTGAGCAACATTATGATCGAGATGCATTGATTGATGCTGCAAGTGTAGGTGGATTTCCAGAAGCTCGGTTACTCGAAGATCATGCGCAACGGGGTTGGCACAAGGATTACATCGAAAGTATTCTCGATCGTGACCTTCAAGATATCACTAAAATCCGTGACCAGGATGCAATGCGCGAACTTGTCAATGTTACAGCAGCATGGTCCTCAAAATTTATCAATTTGAATGCAATTGGCAGTCACCTGTCAATTCGAAGCGCCACACTGCGTTCGTATCTTAATGCATTGGAAGCACTTTATATTATTGACCGGGTAAGACCGTGGACAAAAACAGATTACGACCGCGTCGGTAAAGCGGATAAGTTATTTTTTGCAGACTCAGGACTAATGTTTTCTCTTTTGGATTGGCATAAAGACCAAGTGCGATTTGACAGTTATCGACTGGGTAAATTAATTGAAACTTTTGCATACAATGAACTTTCAGCGCACGTGGACGCTGATCGCGACCAATATACGCTTAAGCATTATCGCGACCGCCAACAGCGCGAAATCGATTTTATGATCGAACGGAATGATGGGGCTCTACTAATGATTGAAGTTAAGGCCGGATCGAATATCGCAAATAAGGATTTCAAACACATGCGGTGGTTTAAGGAAAACATTGCCCCGGATCGTTCCTGTGTCGGCTTGGTTCTACACACGGGCAAACACGCAGCCTCTTTTGGAGACGACATGTGGATGGTCCCGTTTGGCGCTCTATGGACGTGAGTAACTTATCGAATGCCACGTAACGGTTATTGCAATCGTAATTTCAAAGGCAGCATATCCCCCTGTTAGTTTAACCTGAGTTTTGGATAAAAAGCACTTTGATCCATCTTGACCATCATACCAGAAGCCGATGGCTCTTCGACGTTTCAAGTGGAATAGGACGTAAAACCAATAGCACTAAAATGAGGACGCTACGCGACACTGTTTTTGCATGGCTCTGCCCTGCTACATTTTTCATTGTCAGTACTCCTTTTTCGTTTTTCTATCCTCCCTTTTTTGCAAAAAAAAGAGGATATACCCGTCCCGGGCATAAATGGTGCTTTTCCTGAATGACTTATTTCTGATATGCTGGATCACTGATGTGCTGGCATCACTATGGCACTATGAGTTTATGATCCACATTCCGGTGGCACGGCAGTCAAATTTTTGCTAATGAAAAGCGCCATTTATGCCCGGGACGGGTATACAGGGCACATGTAAACTGCTCGCTTCTCGTCATCATACAATTTTGCGTATTGCGGAGAACGTGAACGGTCGCGGCGAAAAACCGTGAACACTTTAGGCAGAAAAGCGTGAACAATTTTTTGCATCGAGCGCAGAGACCGTTCACACTTCCGCCGGGAGTGTTCACTCCTCCGCCGAAGGTGTTCATGTTCTCCGCAATACGCAAAGCCCATTTCGGATAAAGTTGAACAGTCGACTCAAAACTCTCAGGTTATATTTTTACACGTTTTTTAGATACGAGACCATGGACTCTGTGCTCATTTTGTGAGAAGGTCAGGTGACTGTCGAGTATTGATCAATGGCGCCCCAATTTACCAAACCTCAGCGCCTTTACTCCGCGCTCGGCAGTCAACAGTTAATTTTTCGTAATTGCTCAACCGGTGTCTGGAAACCCCTTATTTTATGCGGATAAAAATTTTCCATCAGCCAAGCAAAGCGATCAAATCCGCATAGATCCTGAATTCCTTGAACCCCCGGTTGAGCAATTACAATTTTTCAGCTTGTACTGCTGCCGATCAGAATGATAGCCAGAAGAAAGATAATAGTCTGTAGCATCACGGTACTCCCCAGGGCTACCTCATGAAGATTACGTTGTTTTTCCCAAAATCTTATCTACAAAGGGTTTGAGAGCTTTTGCAGATACGTGCAATACTACGTGCTTTTTGCAGCCTGAAAACGGCCGGTATCCCTTTGTAGATAAGGATTTAAGCAATATATGATGACTGTTTCATGAGGTAGCCCTTGGGGGTGCAGCGCACCCAAAAGCAAAACACCTGTGCCGCTAGAACCACTGATAAAATGTAAAGTCTTCTCATTTCCTATCTCCTTCATAAACTGGGAAAACTAACCCCCACGCTCCCGGGCATTCTAATGCCTTGCCTTCCAGAGATGCTGGATCAAACTATTGGTTCTTTGATGCACCCAAAGCGC
>JBDLIP010000096.1 GCA_039714795.1 Pseudomonadota bacterium
GGGTAGAAAATGTGTCGAAGGAACTCTACGAAAATTCGCTCAATCTGGCAAATATATTGGGATACAGGGGAATCACATAGGTTTACTGAACAGCCCTGTATCAGGACTACCTGAGGTTGAACCATGCCAAATATTGTTGTACATTCGAAGGTGAAATGCTTGGGTTAGGACGCTAGGAAAAATAACATTTATAATCGTGTTTCGCGTTCTGTTGCTTGATCTTGCTGCGTAACGCTGTCTATAAAGTATTTTAGTTAGATTGTAAAGGTTATTTTTCCTAGCGTCCTTAGTTTGAGTTATGACCAGGAAAGACTCGATTTTTTTCGGGATCAGACCTTGAAAAGAACGCAGGCGTAATTGGATTGATTTAAAAATTAATGGAGAGTGAGAAAATGCATAGATTAAATTTTAAGATAACACTGTTTGTCTTAGTTGCGTTATTTATAGGCGCTCATAATTCAAGTATTCATGCTACAGAATATTGGATTACCATCGAAAAAACTAGCCGACACCCAATATTTACTGATGGAAGATCCACCACCGTATCCGAAGATACAATGCAGAAACTCGGATTACGAAAAGTATCATTTAATGGATACACATTAACCCTGAAAGGTTCTAGAAAACAGGGTTGTTCAGTGAAACCAACGCGGCCGTCATCCCTGCCTTCCTGAAATACAATATTGCTTTTGAAGCAATAACTCTGTAAATTGGGAGATAGTATCCCAATTTACAGAGCTAGTATGCAACGCATTCACTTTAGGCAAAAAATGTAAAAAGTTTCCTTTTTGGCAAATTTACAAAAAAAACAAAATCCTTATTTTATGCGGCTTTGAGAGCCGAGAAATTTCATACATCAGCCTATTTTCATGATTTTTATCAGATGCGACACAACCAAATTCTGACACAAATGGGCCTGCTACCCCTATTAAAATTCTGCTTTTAAAAAATCCGCAATATCGATGACTCGATAGAAATATCTTCGATCATAAACTTCATCAGTGACTCCACCCAGATGGATGAGTACGGGGCAAATTCCATACCCTCTCGGCTTTGCTAGCCGATGAATTTTGTTTTGCATTTGATCAATAATACTAACATTCAGCTCTTTTTTTCTAAATTTGGATTCGCACACAAAGAGGGTGTTGGTTCGTGTGTGAATAAGATAATCTATTTGACATCCTCTTCGATCATGTGTTGCTTTTTGTATGTAGGGATTGTCTGCAACAACATCCTGTGGGTAGATTCCTAGTGCCTTTAATAACAGAGAACGGTTTTGCAGGAGCAAATTTTCTACTTGGAAACCCATCATTGTTTCCCAACCCGCAAGGCCCGTCATTGGCATGTCCTTAAAGCTTCCCTTTTCAATACGCGGAAGTTCAGGTTCGATGTATTTTACGTAGAAGCGTAGGTAATTATCACAAAGCCGGTAAAGACTTTGTCGTCCCAAAGCCCCTGTTTTTAGTGACCATGTGTAATGCCGGCTTATAAAGCCAGACGTATGTAGGTTTTCTAGGTATTTGCTAAAGCTTCCTGCGTGGGCGTATCCTAGTTCATTACGCAATTGGGCAAGGGTTTTCATACCTTCGGCAAGAGCTTGAATGATTCTTTTGTAGAGTTCTCCCCTTTGACCAAAAAGTTCGTGGAAGATGCGGGTAAACTCACCTACAAGCGCTCCATTTTTTTGAAAGCAAATGCGCTTTATGTTTTCATCTGCTGTGTATCGGGGGTTGATCTGCTCAAGATACCAGGGAATTCCTCCTGTGACGGACAAAGTCTTAAAGGTATCATAGTCTGAATAGTGGATGCCAAGTTTGTCCAAGCAAGAATATGATTCAGCTATTGATAAAGGTTCTAAATCAATCTGTAGTGATATTCGACCAAAAAAAGCTGTGCTGTTTATGATATTGGTATCAATCCACGTCGATATGGATCCACACAAAATGAGCATCAGATTGGGGTAATCTTGCAAAGTTTCATCCCACCAAACCTTTAGTTTTGGGATAAACGTTGCATCTTCTGATCCCATCCACGAAATTTCATCTAGCAAAACAACCGTTGGTTGTTGTGTGAGTTGTTGGGTAAGGTGCGCAAATGCATCGCTCCAATCCTCAAATGTGAGGGGAGGTATTCCAAATTGAGAGTAAAATTGACGTGCGAAGTGATTGCGTTGATCTTGTGCTGTAAGCTCCTCGTTGGGAGCTAAGCCCGAAAAAGAGATTAGACTGCGTTTTTTGCCAAATTCCATGGCAAGCCGACTTTTACCGATACGTCGTCGACCTTTGATAACTGTCAATATAGGTCTAGGTGCCAGGAAAAGATCTTCTAATTTCTCGAGTTCGTCATGACGTCCAACAAAAGGTTTCATTGCTTATTTCTCACGTAAATCACTTTTGTGCATTATGTGAGATGAAACCGTTCTTGTCAAATCTCACGTAAATCATATTAACGGGTTATGTGAGATAGCGCTGCACATTTCATACTCCCAATGGCTTTGTTCGGCAGGGTGAAAATTACGGTTCTGTCGCATCTGTTGAGAGTGCCCGTGAAATTTCTAAAAAGATGCTAACTACCTTTAACTTCTCAAAGGGGCCGCACCCAATCCAGCTCTTGGCGAGCTGGGAAAAAATGGAGGCCGGGATGACGGCTACAGAGGGTGTCCAAAAGCGCAATTTATGATCGAGGCAAGCGTAGTACCTTGAGGGCACTAGAAAATCAACAGTCTGGGTCAGTTTTAGTAGGTGTTCTCTTAGCTAAAATTTCTTCAATCTTTTCGCGGTGGGGATTTTTGTCAAGGACGACTGTATCTAGGGTAAGCTTAGGAAGTTTCTCTATAGCATCAGGGGTAATGGAACTACTGGCTATACATGGCAAGATGTTTGGGTTGGACGGAAGTAACATATCGCAACTCAGGTTCAACTCCGTTAAATTGGTGAGTGTCGTGATATGTTCATTCTGTACCATATTATTACACTTAAGGATTAGGACCTGCAATTTATTCAGACGTTTTAAGCAATTATTGATTTTCTCATTAAATGTAAGGTTTAAATGAGTCAGGTTAGTGAGTTTGCTGACAGATTTGTTCGTCACCTTACTATTGCTAGTAAGGTTCAGAAGGGTCAGATTGGTAAAAAAACGCAGCTCAGAATTTTCTATGTTCTGATTCAATGGATCCGGAAGGAAGTAAACACTTGCTAACACCTCCTGTGTTGCTTGGCGCCATTTTTTGGACACATAGAGCCAGTTCTTAAAGTCATTAGTAGGAAGACAAGTTTTAACTATGCATCGCCTCAAGTCAACGGGAAGGTTGTCATATGTAACCTTTTCGCTTTCGCTGGCTTGAGCGTTCAACAGAGGAAAAAACAAAGACAAAACAAAAGCTATCGAAATGATTCTAATTGATCTAAGCATAAAAAACACCCTTAATAATAATTTCCAAATGTGATTGGACGATCTTAGTCACAATGGTTCCCTTTCTTAAGTCAAGCTTCTTTAGGGGTGCGGCTTGAATTTAATGTGAGATCATGAATTTAGGCTTTACAGTAAATGAAAATTTATTAATTTACAAGGATAAATATGATTTTGCATACACCCCAATGGCATCAACTTAAGTAGAAAAACCTTGTTCCTTTGAAATTCATTGGCCTTACGGCCATGAGCTACAAATGCAACGTCCATATATGACAGCGGTGTGAGCTGAATAGTTAACCTGAGTTTTGGATAAGAGGTACTTTGATCAGTCTTAGCCGTCATGCCGAAAGCCGATTTTGTCCAACGCTGCTTTAATGATAGCAAGAAGTGCGCAGTTTACTCGGGTAAATGATCACTTTGAGCGTATCAGGAAACAGAGGTTTCCATTTCTCTTCAGTATGGTGCCATTGGCTCTTACTTCTTATTCTAAATTAGTTTGTCCAAAAACTCTTGATAACGAAAAAGATTGTTGTTGTGCATTTTCGAATAAGCCAGAACTTTGTAGCTGTACAAACCCATTTGTAAAAGTTGCAACATTTTGAGGGGAATCATCAGCAAAAACAATATGCTTGATGATACCTTGACTCCCTAAATCTTGATATACAAATTGATAGGAAAAAATCTTTTTATCATATACCAGCCCAGCTTCCTTAGAAAAAGATGCTTCTTCTTCCAGCGATTCTTTTCTTGCGTCTCTAACCGAACTCACAAGACCCGCAACGCAAACATATAATTTTGTGTTTGATAATAGTTTGTCCTCATGGTGCATGCATTCCTTATTTTTCATATCAGGGTTTAGCTTCTTCTCCAGTCCCAGATCTCTGATACGCTTCAAAGTTGCATCGAAATCGTGCCATGCACTAGAAACAACAACTTTAACTCCACGGTCAATCATATTTTTCACAAATTCTACTGCGTTTTCTCTTGGCTGAGCCTCGTCATCACTCGGAGATGATTTATTGGTCAGCGTCCCATCAAGATCTAAGACGAGTAAAATATTCTTGCCTTCTATCTCTTCGTTAGCTAATAGCTTTTGCATATAAACTTCGACAGACTGAAGAGTGTCTTGAGCTGTAGTAGTAGTAGTAGTAGTAGGAAGAGGAAGAGTTATTTTCGGTATTTTTCCTTTTAAACTTGTTCCCTCAGTAGGCTGAGGTAGCGTGAAAATTAATGCAAAAATAAAAACGGTAAAAATTTTCTTAAACATAATATTTCTCCTAAATATTTAAGGTTAATATAAGTTAATTATAATTCAAGAATGTTTAATTTTTTGTTAATTATTATATTTAAACTTTGCCAAAGAAGAAATTTTAATAAGTAACTTAAGTGCATCAGAAAATCAACAGTCTGATTCAAAACTCAGGTTAAATTAGTTGAAAATGATTGGGTTGGAAATGGATCCTGTCCCGGATCAAGTCCGGGATGACGCTCAATAGATCGCAAAGATTTTCCAATTCGCGCGACTACGTCGCAAGTTTGGAAAATCAGCTGCCTGTACTGAACTTGATTCAGCATTCAAGATGACGGCTACAGTGGGTGTCCAAAAGCGCAATCTCTGCCCGGGGCGAGTATCCCCACACGTTTTTCAAAAGAGCCACATTAAGGGGTGTAATAGAATCCGCGAAGGAAGTATATATTTTCCCGAAATAAGCGTCCAGCAAATCCCGGAAAACATCCACCATTTTCTTCGATATTTTCAGATAAGGCAGCAAGGAACCTTCCAGTGTTTAAACCAAAGAGTTGGTTCTGCCTCTCCATGACATTCAAACGTAGACATAGATCCCAGGTTTGAGATAGCATCTCAGCAACATTTAATCCAGTTTCCCGGTCAATGGGGTGCTTCTGCAAATATCCTTTCAGTTTTTGCCAAGCATCTTTTAGTTTGGGAAAGTCGCCGTCTCCTGTGAAGTCAATATACCTCTGAATCTGCTGCTGGATAGCATTGAATTTCCAAGTTTTTTTTGCCCCCAAGTCCTGGTTGCATTTTAAAATAAACTCTCTGTGCTTGACAACAAATGTTTTATTGAATTGGTGCACATTTTTTCCTTGTGGTATTTTTTTGAGTTCTTCTAGAACGTTGTACAGTTGTGTGGCGGTCAAAAATCCTGCATCATCTTGGGGTACCGACCGCTTTTTAGATGATTTTCTAAAAGAGCCAGAATTCTTCTGCCGGTTAGGGGAAGACGTGCGCACAGGATAAGAAGGGGCACTCGATAGTGGACCGACAAAAGGTTTTCCATTCGAGGTGACTTCAGACAAAAGAATCTCTCTATTGACTCGGTCTCCAAGCTTTAACCTTAAGGTTCCCTCAACACGTACTTTCCCCAAGCACTGAACATCTGAGTGATGCTTAATCGTCAAATTGGCCTTTGAGATAATTTGACCAAGGTTGTTAATGTCACCGTATTGCATATGCACGCCGCCGTAGATTGTCATGCGTGCTTCTGGGGTAATCTGGCACAGATTATCAATGTTGTACTTTCCTTTGGCTAAACTTAAAACACCTTCATTTCTCAAATTTTGCGTGAGATTCATTGTTCCTTGGCGGGTAACCTCCAAGGTTCCAACGTTGATCAAATTTGCAGCCTGGCAATTGAAGACAGCGGTTTTGATGGCTCCAATCAATTGGATCGTTTCTTCCAAAGCATTAAGAGTAAAATTTTCAATCTGCCCTTGGTCATCTAATTGAAGCGTGCCAAGAGAACCAAGCTCAATTGGTGCGCCACAATCTGAGGAATCCAACGTTTTTCCAAAAATTAAATCATCGTCTTGATAGATTTGCACCCTAGAAGGTTTTTGAGCTTGTTGTTCAAAATACATAACGTATGGTGCACTCGCAGAAACCGACGTTCCAACCACACAACCCAGAATAAAAAATAAAAATTTCTTCGATAAATAATTCAACACTATAGCACCTTTTCACAAAAGATATTTAAAATCTATAAGATATATAGTGTAGACCTGAGTTAAAATCAAGGTATACCCATCCCGGACTGGATCCGGGATGGCGACTGGCGACAGCCCGCAGGAGATAAGCAAATGCTTTCCTTATAAAACTCAGATTAATTATCGTCGTTTAAAGGTGATATGGGAGGTGAGGGATGCACGTGCGAGCCAATAGGATGCAGCATGCCAAAGTCTTCAGAGATCACAACCCAAGAGGGGCCAGACTCATCCAAATCTGGTTCAAATCGCCCCAAAACAAATACCAGTTTGCCGGCAATCAAACAACTTTCTGCGTATTCCACCAACAATGGATTTTCAACAGAAACCCGGTATTTGAAGAAACGTTCATTGTTACTGTCCTTAATAGGAGTGAGTAAGGTAAAGGTGGCCAATCGTTCATGCTTATTCTTAAAGGCAGCCTGAATGTTTGCCTCAAGACGGCCAACAAGATAGAGGTGGTTGCAAAAGTACATAAATAGTTTCTCCTTTTTCTAAGAGTTGTTGCACAAACCACAACTGATCAACAGAAAACCATCAACAGCAAGAGGGCCCCGGGCACTAAAAAACTAATGTACAACGTAGTTAAGAGCTC
>JBDLIP010000097.1 GCA_039714795.1 Pseudomonadota bacterium
CTTGCAACAGACAAGTAGCAAAAAGAAAAACAAAAAGGCTTAAGAGTAAATTATTTAAAACGATGCTTTATGCTCATGCCCAAGATTTTTTTTAATGCATTGAACAACTTCCAGCAAATTTTTAACAGTATTATCGCGACAAAATACGCGACACACAAGTATTTTTCGCGACATTTCCAGTAACTGACCAGGCACAAGCCCCCTAAAATTCTCTTGCAATTTGACCCCACCTGCGCTTATGTGATACGATTCGCCAGATGAAATCAATCTGAGAACCGAATGGCAAAAGAAGAACTTCTTGAATTTCCAGGAAAGGTCCTGGAACTACTACCGAATGCAATGTTTCGTGTTGAATTGGAAAACGGTCACGTTATCCTGGCACACACATCAGGCCGAATGCGCAAAAACAGGATCCGTGTATTGACTGGCGATAAGGTCACTGTGGAAATGACCCCTTATGATCTGACTAAAGGTCGCATTATTTTCCGAGAAAAATAGATTGGTCAATGTAAAATAATGGCGCTCTGTCCCACTTGCAACAAAACCAGCAAATCAGATGACCACAAACCTTTTTGCAGTGCTCGTTGCAAGTCGATTGACCTAGGCTATTGGCTGTCAGACTCTTACGTAATCGCAGGAGAAGAAACTGTTGCAATACCTGAAATAACAGGCAATGAGTGACCGCACGTGCGGCCAGCCCAATCACTCTCAAGTAATCTGGGTTTGAACTTAAATTGGATTGGAACCCGCCACTTTAGTAAGGGGTGCTCCTCTTTTGAACGGGTAACAATCCAAGGCTTTGTCTTCCCTAGTCCTTATAAACCATATAGGTTCCAGCCATAAAGTCATGCAAACCTTGTTTTCTCTCGGTAAAGGCAATCATGAGAAAACCAATTCCTAAAGTTAACCCTGAAATTATTTTGGCAAAAAACCGATCAGTTGCCCGCCCAAAGCTAATACGTTGATAATTATAATCAACCACTTGAATCCCAAAACAACGCATGCCGAGATTCGCTTGAAAACGTGACGCGTATTGCAGAGCATAATAAAGCCACCCCCCAATAGTACCAACAAAAAACCCAGCAATACCTCCGAAGATAGCAGCTGTCTGTTGGTCTCCACCATTGACTCCAACAATAATTCCAATAAAAACACCAATAACAAAAGAAATTATAAATGAAAGAACCTAGTTACAAATTCCGGGAATCGAGGATAGATTGCCAGCTCAAAAACGATTTTCAGTTTATGGACAACTGGCCATCTACCAGGGTTGCCGCAGATCTGGACGTTCATTCACCAACTGTGGTGGCTGCAGCGGCGGGTTTTGCTCTATTATTTGTAACACTTCCTGAATACCACGATCCAATTGTGGATCTCTGCCCTTCCCGTAATCCTGCGGGGTAACTTCAACTTCAACATCCGGGTCAACGCCGTAGTTTTCAATGCTCCAACCCACATCAGCAAACCAAAATGAAAACTCTGGCTGGGTGGTCACACCTCGATCCACCAATGAATGCCGTGGCCAAATGCCAATCACACCACCCCAGGTGCGTTTACCAATCAGCGGTCCCAATTGCATCATCTTGAAGCTGTGGCTGAACATATCACCATCGGATCCAGCGTACTCATTGGTAAGCGCCACCATAGGGCCAGATGGTGAATCGGCGGGGTGTGGTTCAGCGCCAAACCAACGCGTTATATCAAAGCCACGACGTTTGCGCGCTAGCTTTTCCAGTAACAGCGGAGAAACATTACCGCCACCATTGTAGCGGACATCGACGACCAAACCATCATAATCACACTCGGCCAAAAAGCCACGATGAAATTCCGCAAAGCCCCAAGGACTCATGTCAGGAATGTGCACGTACCCAACTCTACCATTGGTCTTTTCATGCACATAAGCACGGTTTTTGTCGACCCATGAGCGATAACACAATCGGGTTGATGAAACCAGGGCTTGCACCACCACTTTGCGTTTGTTTTTACCTTTCGCGTCACTGACTGTGAGCTGCACATCTTGATCAGCTTGATTGAGCAACAATGGTTCCGGCCGTTGAGCTTGGGAAAGTTCTTTTCCTCCCACGGCCCACAACAAATCACCCTCTTGGATATTGACTCCCAATTGTTGCAGTGGTGAAGCAGAGTGCTCATCCCATGAATCACCGATTTTGATATTGCTAAACTGATACCCCCCTTGCTTGGAGTTGAATACAAAATCAGCCCCTAAGTTCCCCACACCATAGTGGTGCGGCGATCTGCGGATATCTCCGCCAATCACATAGGCATGCGAGGTTCCCAGCTCACCCTGCATCTCCCAGAGCAAATCACTGAATTCTTCTCGAGTGCTGATACGCTCAAGCATAGGAGCATAGTGATCATACACCGATTGCCAATCAATCCGCGACATATCCTGAGTCCAATAATGATCCCGTTGCAAGCGCCAAGCCTCATGCAGCATTTGCCGCCACTCGCACGCAGGATCGATCAATACTTTATTGCGTGAAAGATTAATCCATCCTTGAGCTTTTGAGTATCTCTTGCTGTCTTCATCTGTCTCCGGTTTTTGTCCTGCTTTAACAACTCGCAATGCTTCGCCAGATCGATAGATCATCCACTGACGTTTACGGCACAATTCAAATTCATTGACATGATCAACGAGTACCTCTTCCTTTTGCGACTCAAAATCGTAGCAATGGATTTGGACATTAGCCGACGCACAAGAATCATCATCGCCATCGTCGTCATAAAGAGTCCCTCTTAGGGGACATTGGCCATAAATGACTTTGCCTGGCATAGCTTGGATTTGGGTATAATTCCCCTCAGCCACAGGAAAAGCCTTGATGCGCTCTTGAATACCATCAAAATCAATCTCAACTTTCACGATATCCTTTTTGGACTTTTTCTTGGATCCGCTTTTCTTTTCCTCTTCTGGCTCCTCTTCCCTCTGACCATCTTGCCCCCCAAACTCTGGAGCACCGAGTACAAAGGGATTGGTCACATCTTTGCGCAATGCCAATAGGTAAGGCCGAGCCCCTTTGGGAAAACTCAATTCAAAATGCAGATTATCACGCACAGGATTAAAGGTTCGGTACGAGATAAAATACAGGTATTTGCCTTCTGGATCAAAGTGCGGCGCAACATCCATCAACACCGGTTTAGTAACAATTTGTGATTTTGGCTTTTTGGGTTCAACAATTTTAATCACCCAAGTGTGGTGGTTTTGCGCCCAGCTATAGGCCACCCACTTACCGTCAGGGGACCAGTCAAAACCAGCAATATGCGCAAACTTACTTTGGTCCAGGGTTGTACATTTCCAGCTTTGCAAATCAATATGGATCAGCTCACATCGATGATTGGTCAAGATTACTTCGTCATGAGTCGGTGAAACCTGCAACTCAACCACACGTCCCAAATCGGTGTTCTCTAAGCGATTGATTCGTTTCAAGGTTTCACCATCGTAAATCTCGAGCGTCTCTTGCCCGCCTTCATCACTAACCACCAATAGCCGTTTACCATCATTCAACCAAGTAGAAAGACGATAACGAGCCTCATTTGTGGCACCCAACTGCAAGCTGGGTCCATCCCAGTTACCCATATAAAAAGCTTTGCCTCTGCTAGTCAGGCTTAAAGAGTGCCCCTCAGGGTGCAGTGCATAATCTTCAAGGTAACGGCTACAGGAAACAAATTTGCGATTACGTTGATGCCGGGGACTGGAGTAGTTAATATCTATTTTCGTATTTTGCTCAGTTTGCACATCATAGAGGTAGAGATCAGCACCGGCGTGATAGGCAATTTGCTTGCCATCGGTGCTGAGATTGCGCGCATAAAACACATCATGTTTGAAATGACAACGCAAATCAGATCCGGAAGTATCACAGGAATAGACTCCGCCCACACCTTCATGATCAGAGGCAAAGTAAATACGATCCTCGATCCACAAGGGCCGTGCCAGGTTTCCAGGCAGATCAACCAACTTTTCAAATTGGCCGCGTCCTTTGGTATCGATCCATAATTCTCCAGCTGTACCACCACGATAGCGTTTCCAGTACCCGTATTCACGATAGCCGTGCCGTTGGATGACAGCCTGGATGCCCCCACCATAGGAAATAAAGGTTGCTGGACCCAAATTGAGGGATTCGGTTGCACCGGATGCCGGATCCACCCGAAACAACTCATTTACGCGGCTAAAAGGCAAGTTTGCCGAAGAGGCAAAAGTGATTCCTGTAGTATCCCATCCGACAACGTGAGCGACATCACCAAGATAAGTCAGCCTTTGAACCGGACCGCCGGTGCTCGGCATGATGTAAACTTCGGTGTGACCTTCCTCAGATCCACTAAAAGCAATCTGGCATCCATCGGGCGAAAAAACTGGGTGTGTACAAGCTCCCAAACCTGTAGTCAACCGGTGTGGCGTGCCACCCGTGATAGGAACACTCCAAAGATCATCTTCGCTTACAAAAATAAGCGTGTCTTGAAACACACAAGGGTAACGGTAATAAGCCGCAGTCTGCATTTATTAAGTCCTTTCGTTTATGAAAAAGCCGGTGACTTATCGGTATTCTATCCCATATACGGACAAAAGACTACGTCAGCTTAAACCCCTGGATGGTATTTCGCATTGAGTGCCCAGCTCCATAACATTTCATCGGCTCTTTTGCGTTTTGAGTGGGTAATCTGAATTTTAGGTAGGCGAACAGCGTAGGTTCAGCTAGTAAAATTCCAAGCCTCCAACAAGTAAAGAAAGCATCGTTTTAAATAATTTATTCTTAAGCCTTTTTGTTTTTCTTTTTGCTACTTGTCTGTTGCAAGCTAGTGGGGGCTCAGTATAGTTTCTCTCCTGACCTCTCATCTTTATAAGCAAAAGTGCTTTATCAAAATGTTGAGTTTTATGAAAGCAAAAAGCGTGCGGTTTACATTGGTCAAGCGTTCGGTATGATTATTGGAGTATGACTGCAATAGGTAGGAGCTGAGAAAATCTAAAATTTAATTTTAGATTAGTCCAAACCGGTTATGATGCCAATGCAAGACAGTTGTATTTTACAACTGGGGTAACCACTCAACTCCTGCCAGTCAGTGTGAGATGAACAGTTACCACTTGGGTAAAAAATTCCATATTTACCTGGTGTATTTTTCGAAAGTTTGTCATAAATTAGGACAAGATACTTAATGTTTAGTAATTCAACATAATTGGAGACCCGTTATGACCGCAGTTGTGAAGCCAAAACCAGCCCTACGCCCTGTAAGTTCCTTTAAAAAAGAACCTGCACCTATTGAAGAGGTTGATTTAAAACCTCGAATTGCGGTGATGGGCATTGGTGGTGGTGGAACCAATGCTGTCAATAATATGATTCGCTCTAAACTTGACGGTGTCACTTTTGTGGTCAGTAATACAGATGCACAAGCGCTTGAGCAAGCTGAAGCTGAACATTGCATTCAATTAGGGCCAACTATGACCAAAGGGCTAGGCGCTGGGTCACGTCCAGATGTTGGTCAGGCATCAGCTGAAGAAACCATGGATGAAATTATGGGATTCATCGACGGCACTCATATGCTGTTTGTCACAGCTGGTATGGGAGGTGGCACTGGAACAGGAGCAGCACCTGTGATTGCTCATGCAGCTAGAGAAATGGGGATTTTGACCGTTGGTGTGGTCACTAAGCCGTTCCATTTTGAAGGAGCGCACCGGATGCGCACGGCTGAGCAAGGAATTGAAGAATTACAGCACCATGTGGACTCTCTGATTGTGATTCCCAATCAGAATTTATTCCGAGTTTCCAATGAAAAAACCACCTTTGCTGAAGCGTTTAAAATGGCAGACAATGTTTTGTACTCTGGGGTGCGAAGCATTACCGACCTGATGATTGTTCCAGGTCTGATCAATCTTGATTTTGCTGACATTCGCAGCGTCATGGGTGAAATGGGCAAATCTATGATGGGCACTGGAGAAGCCGAAGGAGATACTCGAGCAATCCAAGCAGCTGAGTCTGCCATTGCCAATCCATTGTTGGATGAAGTTTCGATGCGTGGTGCTAAAGGCGTGTTGATCAGTATCACAGGCGGCATGGATATGACCCTATTTGAAGTGGATGAAGCGGCCAACCGGATTCGCGACGAGGTAGATCCGGATACGAATATCATCTTTGGCTCGACTTTTGATGAAAAACTCAATGGCCGCTTGCGAGTATCGGTTGTGGCAACCGGGCTGGATCAAAGAGCCAATGCATCTGTATCTACCTATGCTGCTCCGAATGCTGACACAACTGAGGCGACGCAAGCTTCTGCCAATCCAGTTGAAGAACAAGATATCATCAAGGAAGAGGGACTTACACCCTGGCCTCCAGCTACAGACCAGGCAACATCAATGCAGCAACCAGAACCAGAGAGCCCGGCTCCTACAGCAGAACCACAAACAGTTACAGATCATGAAGTTACTGCTGAAGTAACACCAAGCTTTGGCGTCGAAGCGCCTACTGTTCCTACAGCGCCACCTCATACCCATGAAAGTCATCGCCCAGGACTTTTTGAGCGTTTCCTTCGTCCTTTCAAAAATGTAGGTGGAAATCCAGCACCAGCGGGACAGGTAAGAGTTCGCAATACCACACGCACAAGTGGTGAGGACGTGGGTGATTCGATTTCTGAAATTCCAGCGTTTGTGAGAAAACAAAAGAAGTAGGGGGCAAAGGGCAGAAATCAGAAATCAGAAACCAGATGTCAGCAAGGCAGCACCGCGCTGAAATGCTGCTCAGATATCATGGAGCTTGGTTTGAAAACTTGACACATTTGCACAAGTTTTGGAGCTTTAAGTTATTAATACGTCATGCTGGGAGCACACCCAAGTCTGAGATGACGAACTGTGCGAGCTGAGCAATTACGATTAAAAAAAGTCTTCTTGGCTGGTAATTTTTTGGCTCTTTTGCGTTTTGAGTGGGTAAGCTGAATTTTAGGTAGGCGAACAGCGTAGTTTCAGTTGGTAAAAATCCGAATTTCCAGCAAGTAAATAAACC
>JBDLIP010000098.1 GCA_039714795.1 Pseudomonadota bacterium
CTAGGAAAAATACGCCTCAATTGGAGCTATTCACGACTTCGGAAAATAGCCCACACTCCAGACCTTTGTGGGGTGCAATTACACTATGTTACAAGGAGAGAGATTATTGATACACACGGCCTAAATTAGGTACGGTTCAAAATTAAATTTTCGATTCCGTTTTTACTCTTTGCAAACCTTTTAGCGTTTACACTTGAGAAAACAAATGTACGCCCTCAATTGTAGCACAACAATGCAAAAGCACACATCTCAACCTCCACATACATCTGAGCCACTGAGTTTCAGAGTTGGTTACCCCTTGGAAGCAACCTACGAAGAGGGTCAAACGAAAACATTTACCATGTCCAATTTTGATCGTTGGTTGCACGCAGTTGTTGGACGTTTTAGTTTTGGCCTTTCTCCTACGGCATTAATGTACGCCTATACCGATTGGCTGTTACACCTTTCGATGTCTCCAGGAAAACGATCAGAGCTTACAGAAAAGGCATACCATAAAGCCATTCGCTTAGGGCTCTATACATTGCGCTCCACTATTGATTCTAAGACGCCTTGTTGTATTTCACCGCTGCCTCAAGACAAAAGGTTTGAGCATGAGCTGTGGAAGCGGTGGCCCAATAACTTTCTCTACCAATCGTTTCTGCTCAGCCAGCAGTGGTGGCACAATGCTACCACAGATGTGCGCGGAGTTTCCAAACATCATAGCGATGTTGTCGCTTTTGCAACTCGTCAATTTCTTGACGTTTTCTCGCCTTCAAATTTTCTGTTCACGAATCCAGAAATTTCCAAGGCTACCTTCGAACAGGGGGGACAAAACCTCCTCAATGGCATGCTTAACTTCATCGAAGATAGCGAGGCTTCTTACCAGGGACATATGCCAGTTGGAGCGAGAGATTACAGACCAGGAGAATCTGTGGCAATCACCCCTGGTAAGGTTGTGTTTCGCAATAAGGTCATGGAATTGATTCAGTACAAACCCACAACCAAAACCGTTTACGGAGAACCAATTTTGATCTCTCCAGCCTGGATTATGAAGTACTATATCCTTGATCTTTCACCTCATAATTCATTGGTTAAGTACCTAGTTGCAAAGGGGTATACCGTATTTATGATCTCTTGGAAAAATCCTGGGGTTAGCGACCGAGATATTGGTATGGAGGACTATCGCACTCAAGGAATCATGGCGGCCCTTAAAGTCATATCTGAGATCATTCCAGCGCAAAAAATACACGGCATTGGCTATTGTTTGGGAGGCACATTACTTTCCATTGCAGCAGCTACAATGGCACGCGATGGCAACCAACGTTTGAAATCAATCACCCTTCTTGCGGCTCAAATCGATTACTCTGAATCCGGAGAACTCGGCTTGTTCATTGATGAAAGCCAAGTTACTTTTCTAGAAGACATCATGTGGGAGCAAGGATATCTTGATGGCAAACAAATGTCCGGCGCTTTTCAACTCTTACGCTCTAAGGACCTTATCTGGTCAAGAATGATCCACGATTACCTATTAGGAAAACGCCTGCCCATGTTTGATTTAATGGCCTGGAATGCTGATGCCACGAGGCTTCCCTACCGCATGCATAGCCAATATCTAAGGCAATTTTTCCTCAATGATGATTTGGCTGAAGGCCGCTATGAAGTCAACGGTCGGCCCATTGTGCTTTCAGATATCCGCATTCCCATATTTGCTGTTGGCACAGTAACCGACCACGTCTCCCCTTGGAGGTCAGCATACAAAATACACCTGTTGGCTGGTTCTGATGTAACATTCTTGCTAACCACTGGGGGACACAATGCTGGGATCATTAGCGAACCTGGAAAAACAAAACGGCGTTACCAAATTACAACTCGCAAACGCTCAGACAAATACATTGATCCTGATATTTGGATCAAACAGGCTCCCGTCAAACAAGGTTCCTGGTGGCCAGAACTAACCTCATGGCTTGAGAAAAAGAGTATAAAAAAAGCAGCCCCCCCTTCCATGGGGAACTCTGAGGCTGGGTATCCTCCTTTGGATGATGCACCAGGCCTTTATGTCCACAAATTGTAGAATCTTAAAGGGTTCAAGGGAGTGTTTTGGGTTATATACCCGCGAGAAATGAAAACCTATATAGTATCGTGAAATCAAAACCTCTGTTTCCTGATACGATCATAAGTAAGATTAAGATCTGACGAAGTGCTAGTAATTTAGGATATTTATTTAAAAAATACAAAATAAAGTGAGATGCTATACCCTTACTGAATCAAAAAGCAGCTTTTTCTTTCTCATAAATTGGTACACAACAACTGGAAACGCCAAAGCAATTCCAATCGCATCACTCGTAATTCCAGGAGCAACCAGCAACAAGGCTGCAATTGCCAATATCCATCGAAAAGCCCAAGCAAGAGGCCTTAGCATGTATCCAGTTAACGAACCTGCCAATAGAACGATTCCTACAGCACAAGCACTTGCTGTTAAGCAAAGTTCACTCCAAGAAAACCCTTCAACCACAATCAATAACGAAGGTGAATAGACGAACACGAAAGGAACTAGAGCCTTAGCTGCTCCTAAGCGAAATGCTGTGTTGCCGGTTTTGAAAGGATTAGCGCCAGCGATTCCTGCTCCTGCATAGGCAGCGAGTGCTACCGGCGGGGTAATGTCAGCCAGCACGCCATAGTAAAACACGAAGAAGTGGGCAACCAATGGTGAGATGCCCAGCATTCCAAGGGCAGGTGCAGCGATGGTAACCAGTACAATGTAGGTAGCGGTAGTGGGCAGACCCACCCCTAAAAGAATGCAGGAAATAGCTGTCATAATCAGAGTCAAAAGCATTGTCATGGATTGAGGCGCAAACCAACTTCCAGGAATAAAAACCATCAAAGCATTGCTGATTTCTGTTGCACCTTGGTTGACGAGGAACGAGACTTTGAAGCCAAGACCAGTAAGAGTCACAACGCCAACGATCATACCCACAGCAGCAGCAGATGCCCCCACGGCCAATGCATATTTGGCCCCCAATTGGAGGCATTCACTCAAGCTTTTTAAGGTCAGGCGATCTTTTGGCTGGATGAAACCAATCACAATACAAGCGGTGATTCCCCAAAAAGCCGCATAGTAGGGACTTCGTCCGATCAACAGCAAACTAATAAGAATCAGAAGGGGAAGCAGTGCCATCCATCGCTGCCTGATAACGCTGGGCAGATGAGGCATTTCGTCCGGTTTGAGGCCTCTCAAATCCAATCGTTTGGCTTCCAAGTGCACCATGGTAAAAACACCAAGGTAGTGCATTAATGCTGGCATGAGTGCTGCGATGAGGATATCTCGGTAGGGAATCTGCAAGAATTCAATCATCACAAAAGCAGCCGCTCCCATAATGGGTGGCGTGATTTGTCCGCCGGTGCTGGCGGTGGCTTCAACGGCTGCGGCAAAATGTGCAGGATAGCCAATGCGCTTCATGGCGGGAATGGTAATGGATCCGGTGGTCACCGTGTTGGCAATGGATGAGCCTGAGATCATGCCAAAAAGCCCTGAGGAAAATACACTGACTTTGGCAGGACCACCAGCAAAACGTCCAGCAACGCATGATGCCAGATCAATAAACAATTGTCCGGCACCTATTTTATTGGCGAGAACGCCAAAAAGGACAAAATGAAAAACGTAGGTGGCAACCACACCAACGGGGATTCCAAAGATCCCCTGACTAGTAAGGTAGAGGTGGTTGACCAAACTCTCCCAACTAGTTCCAGGGTGCAGCAGGATAGCTGGTAAATAGGGGCCAGCCAGGGCATAAAGCAAGAATCCACTGACGATCAGTGGTAAGGTGATTCCAAGCGTTCGGCGCGTGGCTTCAAGGATAATGAAAATAGTGCACGTACCTGCAAGGATATCTGCGGTATTGGGAGCACCTATCCTAAAGGTAAGCTCAGTAAAGATCATCGGTCGGTAAAGAGCAACCGTAAAGGCGAGAGCTGCAAGAACCCAGTCAAACAGAGGGACATTGCCGAATCGCAACAAAGAATGTTTGTTTTGCTTGGTTTTCCTGAAGCCAAACAACAGGTAAATCAGGCTTAAGACAAGTGCTAAGTGGATACCCCGATGAATGTCTTCCCGGAGCAGTCCAAAGCCTGCGGTGTAATAGTGAAACACCGATAGGGTCACCAGCAGAACGCTGCTGACTCCAGCCGCTGGGGTTGTCAGGGGACGAAATTGCAGTTCTGGATCGTATTTTTCTGCTGCGGATTGAAATGAGAGGGCCATGACCTTAAAGCTTTTAAGAGTTGCTCTGCATTCCTACTTCTCGATAAAACCGCGCAGCTCCAGAATGCAGGGGAACCACCTGACTCTTGAGAGCATTTGCCTGCGTGATTTGCTTGCCCTTTGCATGACCATTGTCGAGAAGCTTGCGGCTATGCTTACTCCATAGTGCTTTAGTGATCGCATAAACCAGATTTTCATCGACGTCCTTGTGCACAACCCAAAGAGCCATAACACTAATGGTTGGGGTATCTGGAACCCCTTTATACGTGCTGGCAGGAATGGTGGCGGATTGAAAAAATGGATATTGCTTAACTAGATCGTCAATTCCTTTGCCAGCAATAGGGACCAGGCTGCCAGCGCCACTAGCAGTAAGTTCAACCACACTGCCAGTCGGATATCCGGCTACGATAAAAAAGGCATCAAGGTGGTTGTCTTTAATTTTAGCGCCACTTGGTTTGATGTATTCAGGAGTGAAATCACGTTTTGACAATCCAGCGCTTTCCATAATGAGTTGGGCATCAACAAGGGTGCCCGATCCAATTTCATCCAACGAGACACGCTTGCCCTTTAGACCGTGCACCGAATCAATCCCCGAACCCTTGCGCACCACTAAATGAACTGTTTCTGGATAAAGAGCTGCAATGATGCGGATGTCTTCAATTTTACCACGCTTTGCAAACAATCCAGTGCCTGTATAGGCCCAGTGGACGACATCAGCTTGTACAAAACCAGACTCGACGGATTTTGCGTGAATGGCGTTGATGTTGGCCACAGAACCATTGGAAGTCTGGGCTATTGCTGTCAGCCCAGGAACGCCACAGTTTTCTTTGTCCTGACATTGATGAGATTGGCTGATGGCATTGGCAATGACACCGCCAAGTGGAAAATAGGTCCCGGCAGTTCCTCCGGTTGCAATACGAAAGAAAGTCGGTTGGGACGCTATCAAGTTAGGGCTTTGCGAGTCCAGCAGAGAAAGCGTCGCAATCGTTATCAGGCTTAAGAGGGCTAATTTTTTGTACATGATCTCTCCTGTTTATTTATTGTTATAATGTCGTAAAATCAAAACCTCAGGTTTAATGATAGCAAGAAGCGCGCAGTTTACAAGTGTGAATTAGCACTTCGAGTTCCCTATGATCGTGTCAGAGGATATGGCAAACTACTTTGGGTTCTGTCGCATCTGTAAAAAGTTTCCTTTTTGGCAAATTTATGAAAAAACAAAATCCTTATTTTATGCGGCTTTTAGAGCCGAGAAATTTCAGACATTAGCCTATTTTCATGATTTTTATCACAGATGCGACAGAACCGACAGAGGACTTAGTTGAGCTTGAGTTGTTGAAAACCTGAAAGTTACTAAATGGGCAGCAATTGGTTGCTCAACACCTTTGGTTAGCCATATTATAAACTAGACTTTCTTTGCGCAATCCCGCTGCCAGAATGAGCACTTTGACTTCCTGTTTAAAAATTCGGTAGACAATGCGTGTATTGCCCACTCTAATACGGCGACATCCTTTCAGGGTGCCTGACAAGGGTTTGCCGACCTTATCAGGTTCACCAAGGCGAATCCTTTGATCAATGGCCTTCAGCACTCTAAGAGCTTCAGTTCTACCCAAATTTTCTAAATCGGCCTTAACTTCTGGATGGTACTGTGCGCTGCACCCCACATGTTTTAATCTCACAGATTTTAGTCTTTGTTGCTATCAAAATGTCTAAGCATCTCTTCATGAGAAATGGCCTCACTAGGATCAAAACTCTTTAATCTTTCTCTAGCGATGAATTGGATTTTAAGATCCTCAATTTCTGCCAGAAGGGCTTCATAATGTTGGACATTCACCAATACAGCTGCAGGATGATTATTACGCATCATGACGTACTTATTGCGTTCACCTGCGACAAGTCCATCAATGATGGATTTGGCTGAACGTGTAAAGTCAGTTACAGAAAGAGCTTGATCTGAGCGATCTAAAAGCGATGTCATAACAACGGTCTCCAAATTAGCTTACATACATGATTATTATAGCATATTACAACAGCGAATAACAAGATAAAAACATGATTTTTATCTGACTTTTCTCAGGTTAATTGTCTGATATGTCCATTGATTGCCATCGTAAGCTTTAAGAGGTTATGTAAGAGTCTGCCCGCCATCGACCGTTAGTAACTGCCCTGTCAACCACTCCGAATCTTGACTTGCCAGAAATAAAGCCATCTTTGCCTGATCTTCAGGCTTGCCTGCTCGCTGCAAGGGAGTACTTGGATCATTTGCAACAAGCGCAGCAGTCTCTGGATCCGTTGCATAAGGTACACCTCCAGGCAATATGGCATTAACTCTGATCTTGTGTGGTGCTAGCTCAAGCGCCATGTTTTTAGTGAGCATATTCAAAGCAGCTTTTGCTGTTCCATGCGCAACCCGATTTGGATGCGAGCGAATGCCCGAGATTGAGGAAATGTTGATAATGTTTCCTTCGATATGGTTTTCCACCATATGCTTGGCTGCCAATTGGGATAGGAGCATTGGTGTTGTGCCCGCGCCGTTGCATTGGGTATAGTATCGTCAGGGTTGTCTTGGTTGGATATATTGTCTATTCAGATTTAAATTTTTATATTTAAATACATATTATTAAGCTA
>JBDLIP010000099.1 GCA_039714795.1 Pseudomonadota bacterium
TGGCAAACTAAGAATGAGATCGCAAGCCCAATCTCTCAATGAAAATGACCCTCAGGTCAATATGGAAGCTATTTTAGCTCTTAAGTTAGTGCCATTGGAACAAGACTTAATCTTAACCCAAGTTCAACGGCCTGAGCCGTAAAATTGTTTAACTACAAGGAGTTAGCCCAATGGCACTAACTTAAGCGCTGAAATGGTGTCAATATTGACCTGAGAGTCATTTTCGAGAAATTGATCTTGCGATCTCGTTCTTAAGTTTGCCACCTTCCTCAACAAATCCGCCGTTTTGCCTGTGGGAACCCTTAGGTAGGTGCACATACTTCATCGCTGCCAACCCTTTGTTCTAAACGATTTCTCCTTAAGTTAGTGCCATTGGCAGAAAGACCTCTTATCCAAAACTCAGGTTAGGTTAGTGCCACTGAATCAAGTAGCTAAATGATTACTTTTTGTTCTTAAGTACAAAAAACTGTTTACATAAGATAAATTATATTATACAATATAATTGTAAAGTATATTATAGAAACTATTAATCAGGGAGAAAGAAAATGTATAGATTTTATTTTTTGTTTTATATGGTGTTTGTTTTTACCGCGGGTACGAGTGTAAGTTTTGCAACACTTCCTCAAGAAGAAATTGAACTGACAGTAAGCCCCAACTACAATGCAGAGATGGCAGGAGACGCTCTTGAGAGAATTTATAATTCAAAAGGCACGATTACCTATGACAAAATCGATCGTAACATCGCTATAGAACTTTTAAGAGCTTTAGATGCTGCAACACCTCATACAAAACTTTTTAACAGGAAGGGTCGGAGTAATGTGAAGATTAAGAGTATGCATGTACACAATGAAGTAGCCGAGAATGCCAAATCGGTAATTATTGTTGATAATATTAAGATCGATAGTAATGCTACCACCTTTATGGTCTCATTGGTAGCAGCACCAAGTAGTGGAGCCCAACGACATGTTGCATTTGGTACTTTTACCAGTTCTAGGGGTGATCATGTAATGACTAGGGATGGAGTCAGCTGGTTTAAAAAATATGCAGGCCAAAAAGTAGTTATTAATACACCCCAATAACTCATAACTAATCTTATGATAGTGCCAATAGTTTTTCCAAAAAAAAATTATTGGCACGATAACTAAGAGTAGTTAATACCAGTGGGTGTGTCCCCAACATGATGTCTTATCAGCTCACTTCTTCTATATCGTTAATTTACTATCTAACAAATTAGGTGCAAGTGTCCGATTCCATCTGAGGCAACACAGTCAGAGGTCAGAGGTCAGAGGTCAGAGGTCAGAATTCTGACTTCCCAATCATCAACACTTTTCGTTTGCGAATTAAAGTTCACCCCCACAAGGTAGATACTCTTACCGGAGGCCTGATAAGGTGTGCGATACTCTTTGTTAATGATTTGCTGGATGGCTTTAGCGGCTGTTTGATTGAGTTTGAACTCAAAAATGAACACCTTGTCTTGCAGCTCAAGAATAATATCCATCCGGCCTCTATGGGTATGGACTTCGGCAACGACTTTGATACCAATGAGGCGAAAAATCAGATAGAACAAGCTATGATAGTACTTTTCCTGCCGGATATATAAATCATAAGGGATCAGCCCCAACAGGTGATTAAGATGCGCAAAAAACTCATTTGCATCCCATTGAACTTGAAGAAAGCTCTGACTTAACAAGGTTAAGGAGTCAATGCTTTGTGCCTCCTTGCCGCGGGCAAAGTGTTTTAACAATGCTTCCGAAAACGCTTGAGCTACTTCAAAATTAGGATACCCAAGTTGATAAACGTCAAGATCTGGCTTGTACTCTTTAACCGTCAAGTAGCCTGTTTGATAAAGCAAAGGCAGCAGCGAGATTCGTTCAATATTAAAATTGGAAAAAGTTGCTTCACTGACTTGAAGCCGTTCTAAATCCAATGGATCAAACTCGCGCTCCTTAATCAATTTCATCAAAAATAAAGGGGTCCCAGTTTCAAACCAGTGTGCCATAAACTCTTGATGTTTCAACAACAGTAAAACAGAAAACGGATTGTAAACCGCTTCTGCTTGGCGAGCGAATTTATAGCCATTGTACCAACGCTGAATTTCTGCCATCAGTTGCGCTAAAGACTCGCCTCTTGTGTCAGCCAACTGCTCAACCCAACTTTTCAGAAAGGTTTGGATTTCTACAGCAGTATATCCAAGCAGATCAGAGTAAGTTTGTGTAAAACCAATCTCTTCAAGGTTGTTTAGCTCTGAAAAGACGGATACTTTTGAAAATTTTGTAACTCCTGTCAAGAAAACGAATTTAAGATGCGCGTCTTGTGATTTGAGCACTCCATAAAACTGCCGCAAGATATCACGATTTTGTTTGGCAACGTTCGGTGTGTCAATCTGATCAACAATAGGTTTGTCATATTCGTCTACCAGCACCACAATTGGATCCTTGGGAGCTAATTTTTTAATTAAGGAAAGCAGGTAATCTGAGGCTGTCTCACCATCTAAAGTCACACCATAAGTTGCACCAATCTCGCTCACTGCTCGAATTAAAGCTCTTTCAAGCATTTCAGGGCTGCGATTATTGATGGTTGACATATCCAGGCGAATGACGGGGTATTCGTGCCACGGCCAATCGCTGCGATCAATCCAGAGGCCTTGAAATAGGTGACGCTTATTGAGGAATAAAGCCTCAAGAGTTGAAATCAACAGAGATTTTCCAAACCGTCGGGGCCGAGAGAGAAAATACGATTTTCCCTCGGTCACAAGCCGATAAATATGCTGTGTCTTATCAATATAGGTATACTGCCCTGTAATCAGATCTGCAAAGCTTTGAATACCAATGGGAAGTTTCTTCATGTTAGTCAGTGTATCAGAAATCAGAAATCAGATGTCAGAAATCAGATGTCAGAGGACAGAGGACAGATTGCTGAATATCCCAGTTAGTACTGCTTTGCTGACCTCTGATATCTGACATCTGATTTCTGATTGCCGCCACCATCTCCCAATTCATCAGTAACTCACCTGCAATGCTTTGAAAGCCCTGCCTTTTGCACGGTATCGATTGACTTTTGGGTTGAAAGTTCATGCCTCCATTTTAGCGCGCAGTTTACTTCAGGTGAATGAGCACTTCGAGCGTCTCAGGAAACATAGGTCTTGATTTTACTTCAGTATAGTCACACAAGTTGTGACAAAAAGGTTTGCATTGATACGATATGAGGTGTTTTTAGGGTGAACACATCTATATCTTGGTACTCAAGATTATAAGCTAATTGAAAGCAATGCTCTGGCTGCAAAACTTCGTTAAAGTAAAGCAGGTTTTTGCTTAAAGACTCTCTATACGAGCTTTTAACCTCTATGAGCATCCATGGTTTATCATCCCTCGTTAGCAGAAAATCAACTTCTCGCTTTTCAAGATCACGAACAAAATGCAGCGCAAACTTCCCTAAACCCGCATCAGTCCAATAATGCACTGCTTTTAATAAATGCGAAGCTACAAAATTTTCAACTCGCATGCCTTGGTCATCTATCGCTGACCAATCCCATAGAAATATTTTTGGTTCTTTGAGCAGGCTTCTTGTAATATTTTTGGTCCATGGCTTAATCATAAAACAAAAATATAAAGATCTTAATACCTCTATCCAATTTCGTATTGTCTTGTCCGACACCCTTACTTTAGAAGCTAGTTTTGAGTAATTTGTTATCTGACCTATTTGACTATCAAGTATTTTGGCCAGAACCTCCATCTGAGAAACTTCATATACTCTTGAGATATCCCTTAGATCCTCTTTAAATAACTGCCTGTGCCGCAATAATTGCCATCTATTATAAAAAGCAGGATCCTTATTAATGAAAGGATCCGGAAATCCGCCAAACTCTAGCAATGCTTTCCAGCTTTCAGGCTCGATTCGTTTAGGACGTTTAAGACAGCCATTGAGTGTAAGCGAGTCCTCAAGATTACATAATTCACTGACAGATAAGGGATGCACGCGATAATAAAAATAGCGACCCATCAAACTATCTCCCCCCTGTTGATAAACATCAAGTTTGGCACTACCAGTAACAATTACAGAAAATTTATCTCTGTATGTATCGTAAAATCCTTTGATATAGCCCTTCCAATTAGAATATTTATGTATTTCATCAAATATGATGACTGGCTTTTTTCCAAAGGCTACATCTGAAAATATCTTTTTTGCGACAAATGAAGGACCAGATAGGATGACTTCTCTATCTTCAATAAGATCCCAGTTTAAATACAGATAGTGATTAAGACCTTTAACAATAAGTTTAGAAAGAGTCGTTTTCCCAACCTGACGCGGACCAGAGAGAAACAACATTTGGTTATAATTTGCAATATGTTCTTGCAATAACTTGTCGTAAAATCTTTCAATCATTGGCTATTTCTCTCTAACTTTTTTTAAATATTCGGATACAACTCCGAAAAAGTCAATGTGAATTTCGGAATTGACTCCGAAAAAATCGACAAATGTTGCCAGAATTGGCGATCACGGATCCAACCATAAAAAAGTCTGAACGTTTTCACCATATCACATAATCGACAAATGTCATTTATGTGATCGTTGACATGTTTAATTACATATCACATAATCAACAAATGTCATTTATGTGATAAGAGATTTGGATGAAAAAGTTTATTGGGCGGCGTGAGGAACTTAGAGACCTCGAGGGCCTACTTAAGGCTCCTCGTCCCGTTTTGCTCACCATCAAAGGACGGCGGCGCATTGGCAAGAGTCGTTTGGCAGCCGAGATTGCAAAGGGCAAAGAGTTTATATCTTTTACTGGCCTTGCCCCAGTAGATGGCATCACAGCACAAGCCCAACTGGACGCATTTGCCCGCCAATACTACACAAAGTTTGGGTTGCCACCAATGACGGTTACAGATTGGAGTGATGCTTTTGCGCATGTCACGGAACAAATCACCGCACAACCAACGATTATCCTGTTTGACGAAATTTCGTGGATGGGATCCAAGGACCCAACCTTTATTCCAAAATTAAAGGTATGGTGGGACCAAACCCTCCAACAATACCCAAACATCATGCTCATTCTATGTGGATCCGTATCTACTTGGATAGAAGACAATATCTTAAATAGCACTGCTTTTTTTGGAAGAATCTCACTGCAAATTGACCTCAAGGGACTTTCATTACCAGAATCCGTAAAATTCTTAGAAGAACTGGGTGTTAATTATTCCGTGTATGATATCTTTCAATGTCTAGCCATCACAGGCGGTGTTCCGTGGTACTTGGAGCAAATTAAACCTGACTTGACGGCTGAAGAAAATATCAAAAAACTTTGCTTTAACCCCAAAGGAGTGTTGGTACACGAGTATGATCGTATTTTTCATGATCTATTTGACCATAAGGGTGAGATATACAGAAAAATCGTACAGCAATTGGGTATAGGTATGAAGACGGTTGCTGAACTACGCCAAGAGCTTGATTATGCACACGGTGGAGTCCTGAGTAGATATTTGCAAGATCTGGAAACGTCAGGTTTTATCGAGCAACACTACACTTGGTCTCTTAAGACGGGTACCCTGGGACGTCAAAAGCTGTATCGCCTGAGCGATAGTTACCTAAGGTTTTACGTAAAGTATATCCAACCGAACTTACCGCACATTAAAAAGAACGCGTACAGAAATATCCCCATAAGCAGCCTGCCTGGTTGGGAGGCAATGCTGGGCTTTCAGGTGGAAAACCTTATTTTAAAAAATCGGTTGCTTTTGCTTGACGCTCTCGGAGTTTACCCACAAGACGTTGTTGCCGATAATCCGTATAGACAGCGTGCAACGAAACGACATAAAGGATGCCAAATTGATTATCTCGTGCAATTGCGCACGAATACGATTTTTGCATGTGAATTTAAGTTTACCAAACAAGAAATCGGCTCTAGTGTAATCTCAGCCATGCAAGAGAAAATAAATCGACTCGCTATTTCCAGGGGATACGGAATCTGTCCCGTTCTCGTCCATATCGGAGGGGTAGCCAATTCTGTTTATGACAAACAGTATTTTTATAGAGTCATCGATGCTGCTGATTTTCTGACAGATTTGTCAGAAATTATCTAGCTCTGCGATAAATACCTAAAATTCCTGACAAATAGATAAAAAAAATTCTTATATTTTTCAAATGGTAAGTAAGTTTATGTGTGAAATTTTGTTAAAATCTTTCATAAAAAATTTGACATTCAGCCAAAAATTGATTTTAGTTATACCAGTGAGAAGTAAAAACCTCTGGTTTAATGATAAAGGAACAGGGAATGAGAAGAGAGGGGGAATCTTGAAGTTATGACTAAAAAAAAGCAACCATGGTCAGAACTGGGGAAATACCAGTTGTGGCTAGCCTACAGTCTAAAAACACCACTAAAAGTTATGGCGCAATACTTTAAGCGCAGTCCTAGCTCAGTCAATCATGCCTTGAATCGCTATCATATTCGCCCCCTTGGTACGCGCTCAAGGGGACCTCTCCCACGCAAAGGTCTCCAAGATGGCATACAGATTCCCTTATCCCCTAAAACCTGCCGGCAGCTAAAGAAAATCTTTGAAAAATGTGATCTTGATTTAGAGAAAAACAAGCTACCAACCTACTGGTGTCCAATCAATAAGATGCATTCAAAGCCTTTGATCATTTTGAATCTGCAAGCAAACACCTACCTTAAACAACTTGACCTACCACCCACACCTCCATGGCAAAAACCAGGTAGCAAA
>JBDLIP010000100.1 GCA_039714795.1 Pseudomonadota bacterium
AGTGATTTCCTTAAGAGCTATTGTAAAAACCAAGGGGCGTTGGTCTCAATTTTGGGAAAAAATTAACAAACAAGGATTAGCAGGAATTCTAGCGAAATGCGACTAACCCAGTCCCGGGAATTCAGGATAATAAGTTATGTTGGTCTGTTATCCCTGCATGGTCTGGCGTTTATATTCATAAAATGCCACGGCAGCGGCGTTTGAGACATTAAGGGTTGGAAACACCTCTTCTGTTGGAAGTGAGACCAAAAAATCACAATTTTCTCTGGTTAAACGTCTCAGGCCTTTGCCTTCGGCGCCAAGTACAATGGCTGTACGCTGGGAAAAGGGTGTGGTTTGTAAAATACTTTGACCGCTTTCATCAAGACCAGTACACCAGAACTCGTGCTGTTTAAGCGTTTCAAGGGTACGTCCTAGATTGGTGACAATGATGAGTGGGGTATGCTCTAATGCGCCCGAGGCGACTTTGGCAATAATATTATTATTGCCATCGGGGGCATTTTTTTCTGGATAAATGAGAGCGCTGGCTCCAAAGGCTGTTGCTGAGCGCAAGATTGCACCGATGTTGTGTGGGTCAGTGACTTGATCGAGTACGACGCAGAACGTTTGTTTAGGGCAAGCTTGCAGATAGGTTTCCAGATAAACTCCAGGTAGAGGTTCTAGATTCAGAGCGACACCTTGGTGTGTGATGTTTGCTCCCACAAGTTGATCTATCTCGCGTCGCTGGGTGGTTTTTACTTTAAGTGGTTGGGGGATCGATAGAGATTGCAATGCTTCTTTGGTGGCCCAGAGCCCATGACATTTACGTTTTGGGTTGTTGAGTGCTGCTTGTACTGCGTGTAGACCATATAGATAATACTGCTGTTTGCTCATGGCTGTTGCTTTTGCTTTAGTTTCATTGCTTACGCTCCAAGTTGAACCGCCTGTTTCCAGGGGATAATATTAATGCCTTTAATGGTGAAAGCCTCATCTCCAGCGTATACTAGGTATAGGTTTTGTGTGGAGGTACCGCTAATTTTTGCCCAGTCATTTAGTCGTTTCAACAACGATGGGTGAAATGTTGCTGTTGATTTAATTTCAACTCCTAGATTATCTGGGCCTTTTTCAATTACTCCATCAATTTCATGCCCTGTTTGATCTCGCCAAAAGTAGAGGCGGGGAGGGCGGCCCATTGCCAGGCTTTGTTTGATAATTTCAGAAAGTATGAAGCCTTCAAAAATGGCTCCACGACTGGCGTGAAACTGCAAATGTTCTGGAGAGTCAATGCCGAGTAGTTGGCAAACAATGGCTGAATCATAAAAGTAAAGCTTGGGAGATTTAATAATGCGTTTGTTGAAATTTTGGTGATAGGGCCTTAACAAATACACTAGATAGCTAGCCTCCAAAATACTAAGCCATTGCCGTGCTGCGGGTTGAGATATCCCTGTTGCTTGAGCGATGGCGTTCAAGTTTAAAATTTGTCCATGGCGTCCCGCGCAAAGTTGCAGAAAAATTTGAAACTGGTTGAGATTTTTAATCTGGATTAAGCTTCTGACATCTCGTTCGATATACGTCATGATATAGGAGTTGTACCATCTGTTGATTGACATCTTTTCGTGGTAGGGTCTGGGGTAGCTTCCATGATAGAGGTATGACCAAAGATTTTGTGCCGTGATGTTTGGATACGTTGTGTATTCCGAATATGTAAGAGGTAACAACTCCAGAATGGCTGCTCTTCCAGCAAGGCTTTGTGAAATGTTGGCTGATAACAAGAAATTTTGCGATCCAGAAAGAATCCACTTTGTGTTGTGTTTTTGTGTTTCAATAAAGTCATGCACATAGGAGAATAATTCTGGATATTGCTGGGCTTCATCAATGATCCAGCCAGGTCTGCGGCGAGCAAAAAAATCTCTGGGATCTGCTTGAACCCGGGATCTTATGTCGGGAGCCTCAAGATTAATGTATTCGAATTCTGGAAAAAGTGTTTTTAGTACAGTTGTTTTTCCGCTTTGCCTGGGACCAGTTAAAACAGTAACGGGAAATTCCTCTACGGTTTGTTTGAGGGTTGGATTAATAATTCTATTAAACATGGTTTTCATTGAATCCATTAAACGTGTTATGGCGCCAGTGTGCATCAATAGTGTACATTAGTTTTGTGTGCATTTCAAAGTACAACTTTGAAATACCCATATTTGATGTTACATTTTTCGGGATTTCATGATTTTAGGGATTATGCGTCTCTAGCATAGGTATAGACTGATCTTGGCTGCAAAAAGTCCTGGAAGGTTGGCCAATATTCTCGTATAAGAGGGTAGAGGGAATTTTAGTAACGGACTAGATAGGAAGAAAACGATGGCAGGATATCTAAACAAAGTACAATTGATCGGAAACTTGGGGCGTGATCCTGAAATGCGGCAAACCCAAGATGGCAGGAAAATTGCGACCTTTTCCTTGGCGACGACTGAGACTTGGAAAGATCGCATGACAGGTGAGCGCCGTGAGCGTACCGAGTGGCATCGTGTTGTTATCTTCAACGAGAAACTGGCAGAAATTGCTGAGCAGTATTTACGCAAAGGGACAAAGATTTATCTTGAAGGCCAATTGCAAACGCGTAAATGGACGGACCAGCAAGGTGTCGAGAAATACACGACTGAAGTGGTGCTTCCGCAATTTAGAGGTGAATTTGTGATGTTGAGCAATCGATCTGACAATATGGATGCTGGTGGTGCATCGGCGTTTACATCGCAAGATACAGGAGCGAACACTTTGGGTGCATTCGGATCAACTGCCCCCCCATCTGCACCTGCCGCAGCGCCATTTGCTCCAGCTGTGGGAAGCGCTGCGCCTCCTAAGGCGTCTCCAACACCTGAGCCTTTTGCTCCTTCAACGCCGTCTCAGAGTGAACCCGAGTTGGATGATGAGGTTCCTTTTTAGGATTTTTGAGAGTATAATCTCCTGAAATCAAAACCTCTAGTTTAATGATAGCGAGAAGCTTGCAGTTTACTTTGGTAAATGAGCACTTCGAGCGTATCAGAAAACAGAGGTTTTGATTTCACTTCAGTATACAATCTAGCCTTGTTTCTAATAGCATAATAAAGGATTTCCAGTGACTACACCAACACCCAACGCTCCTGCACAAGATATTCATACTGTTACCATTGAAGAGGAGATGCAACGCTCATACCTTGACTATGCGATGAGTGTCATCGTGAGTCGAGCTCTTCCTGATGTTCGAGATGGTCTAAAACCTGTGCACCGGCGTATTTTGTACGCCATGAAAGAAGCTGGATTTGATCACACCAAGCCATACCGTAAATCGGCGCGTATTGTCGGAGAAGTCATGGGTAAGTATCATCCACATGGTGATGCGGCAATTTATGACTCCATGGTGCGCATGGTGCAAGACTTTTCACTGCGTTTGCCACTTATTGATGGTCACGGTAACTTTGGATCAATGGATGGTGATAATGCGGCGGCTTCTCGTTACACAGAGGCGAGACTTGCCAAATCAGCCCATGCGTTATTAGAAGGGATCGATAAGGATACCGTCGATTTTCAGCCCAACTACGATAACACCATCCAAGAACCCAAAGTTTTACCGGCACGTTTTCCCAATATGTTGGTTAATGGCGTTGGGGGAATTGCGGTGGGAATGGCAACCAACATTCCGCCTCATAACCTTGGTGAGGTCATTGATGCTTGTTGTGCCTATATTGAAAATCCTGAGATTACTTTGAATGAGTTGATGGCGCATGTACCAGGACCTGATTTTCCCACAGGTGGTATTATTGTGGGCCGGGATGGGATTAACAAGGCTTACCGCTCAGGCCGAGGTGGTATCATGATGCGGGGCAAGACTGAGATAGTCACACTGCGCAAGGACCGTGAGGCGATTATTGTCACAGAAGTTCCCTATCAGGTGAACAAGGCCAAAATGGTTGAGAAAATTGCTCACCTAGTCCAACAAAAGGTGATTGAGGGTATTTCCGATTTACGTGATGAATCTGATCGCGATGGGGTTCGTGTGGTTATTGAACTCAAGCGTGACATTATGGCCGATGTTGTGTTGAATCAGTTGTATACCCATACTCCGCTGCAAACTTCTTTTGGCGCTAACATCGTTGCGCTGCTCAATGGTCGACCGCAGATCTTGACAGTGCTAGAGATCATTCGCGCTTTTATCGAATTTAGGGAAGAAGTGATCATCAGGCGTACGCGTTATGAACTAAAAAAGGCGCGTGAGAAAGCTCACATTTTGGTTGGTTTGGCAATTGCGGTTGCCAATATTGATGAGATGATTAAACTGATTCGTCACGCACCTGACCCATCTACTGCCCAGATGCAGATGATGGCTCGCACATGGCCAGCAAGTGGGGTTGAGCCTTTGCTAGAACTGGCAGAACCTGGGCGAGAAACATCAGAATCTGGAACTTATAAACTAAGCGCTCTACAAGCTAAAGCAATTCTTGATTTGCGTTTGCATCGCTTGACGGGACTAGAGCGCGAGAAAATTGGTGATGAGCTTAAGGCTTTGGTGGAAACCATCAAAGACTATTTAAACATTCTTGGGTCGCGTGAGCGGGTGATGCGGATTATTCGCGAAGAGATGCTTGAGGTCAAAGAAAAGTTTGCCACCCCTAGGCGCACAGAAATTCAGGAAGGTGATTTCACAGCGGAGATAGAAGATCTAATCCAAAAAGAAGACATGGTTGTGACGTTCAGCCACAATGGTTATGTAAAACGAGTTCCTTTGACAACCTACCGGGCACAAAAGCGCGGCGGTAAGGGACGCTCTGGAATGTCTACCCGTGATGAAGATTTTGTTTCGCGGGTGTTTGTGGCTAATACCCATACTCCTTTGCTGTTTTTCTCAAACCGCGGTATTGCCTACGAACTGAAGGTGCATCGCTTACCTCAAAGCACACCGCAGGCTAAAGGCAAAGCTATTGTCAATTTACTGCCTTTGAAAAGGGGAGAAAAGATTTCAGCAGTTATGCCCTTGCCCGAAGATACGGCCGATTGGGAAAAATTACATGTGATGTTTGCTACTTCGCATGGGAGCGTCCGCCGTAATGTGTTGTCTGATTTTGTCAATATTCAAGCCAACGGTAAAATTGCCATGAAGTTGGGTGACAATGAAAAGCTCATTTCGGTGCAAACCTGTAATGAGGCCGATGATGTATTCTTGGCGACTCGAAACGGTAAGAGCATTCGATTTGCCGCAACTGCTATACGGTTGTTTGCAGGGCGCAGATCTACCGGTGTGCGAGGTGTGAAGTTGTCGGGAGAGGATGAAGTGATCTCCATGTCAATCCTAAGCCCAGTTGAAGTTACAACCGAAGAGAGAGATGCGTATCTGCGTCAAGTTGCCCGTTTGCGCCGCAGTCATGATGATCATGAAGAAGAAGAAGAAGCTACTGATGCAGATGAGAACTACATCAGACTTACTGATGAACGATTTGCAGAACTATCGTCCCAAGAGCAGTTTATTTTATCAGCTACCAGCAAGGGCTTTGGTAAGCGAACATCGGCTTACGAATATCGCACTGCGGGCCGTGGAGGTCAGGGGCTTGCCAATATGGATTTGACAAAAAAGAATGGTAATATTGTTGCTTCCTTTCCTGTTTGCAACCATGACCAATTGATGTTGGTGACTGATGGAGGGCAGTTGATTCGCTGCCCCGTCAATGACCTTCGTATCGCAGGAAGACGTACTCAGGGTGTGACTCTATTTAGAGTCGGAAAAGACGAAAGTGTCGTGTCAGTGGCGCGAATTGAAGAAGATGGTGACGACGACAGTGATAATGAAAGCAATCCAACGCCGGATTCAGTTTAATGACCCCAGAAAGGGTAGCTGTTTATCCAGGAACTTTTGATCCGATTACCAAGGGGCACCTTGATATCGTACAACGAGCCTGTCCGCTGGTGGATCGTTTGGTGGTAGCCGTGGCGCAAAATGGGGGTAAGCGACCATTGTTTTCCCATCAAGAGCGCTTTGATATGGTAGCCCGTGATATTGAGCAACTAAAGCAGGATCAGCCTAATTTAGAGACAATTATTGAGGTAATGTCTTTTGAAATTTTGCTAGTCGATTTCGTGCAAAAATTGGGCTCGCAAATTATCATTCGAGGCCTTAGGGCTGTTTCAGATTTTGAGTATGAATTCAAAATGGCTTCCATGAACGAGCACTTAGCCCCTGAGGTTGAGACGGTTTTCTTAATGGCCTCAGACCGGTTTCAATTTGTTTCTTCACAATTTATTAAGGAAATTGCCCGTCTTGGAGGGGATGTTTCGCCGTTTATTTCCAATCTTGTAAAGCAGCAGTTAGATGCAAAATTTGGGGTACGGTGATCAGAGATCAGATGTCAGAGATCAGATGTCAGAGATCAGATGTCAGAGATCAGATGTCAGAAATCAGATGTCAGAAATCAGATGTCAGAGATCAGATGTCAGAGATCAGATGTCAGAAATCAGATGTTCGAAATCAGATGTTCGAAATCAGATGTTCGAAATCAGATGTTCGAAATATCAGGTTTTTAAATTTATAATTAATGTATATTTTTGTTGACAATGCCACTTTTTTAAGTGAAAATTTTCTGACCTCTGACCTCTGACCTCTGACCTCTGACCTCTGACCTCTGACCTCTGACCTCTGACCTCTGACCTCTGACCTCTGACCTCTGACCTCTGAC
>JBDLIP010000101.1 GCA_039714795.1 Pseudomonadota bacterium
GCGGATAATAATTTCTTGTTGCTCTTTGGCACTGGTCATCCCGGATTATATATAAGATTTTAATTAAATTGTCAACTTTATTTCTCCAGCCTTCCTAAGACAACCGCTGCTTTGCGAGCCAACGCTTTACCAACGGTCCCTCTTTCTCTTGCTCCACATGATCTGGCTCAAGACCAAGAATTGTCACTATGCGCTGGATAATCCGGCCGGTTACGGGCGCAGCGTTCCAACCCGCCGCATTGAAATTAAACGTGGCTTTGCTGCCCTTTGGATTATCTAATCTAACGTATACAGCATAGCGAGGAACTTCGGGAAAGACTCCCACAAAAGCAGTATTCACATCTTTCTTTTGGTAGCCCCGTCCCCTGGCTCTTCGGGCATTGGCTGTTCCGCTTTTACCATAAACGACAATTCCAGGTACCTTTGCTTTGCGCCCTGTCCCCTCTTCGACCATGCGCCGCATTAAAGCGCGCATGTGCTTTGCTGTATGCGGGGAAACCAATGGAAATACCGGCTGAGTTCCTACTTTTTCCAACAAAAGAGTTGGTTGTGGCACAGCTCCGTCATCCCGCAAAACTCCGCTAATAGCACAGATGATCTGCAACGGCGACACCGCTAAGCCATACCCATAAGAGACAGTTATGCGGCGAATCTCAGGCCACTTTTTTGGAACAATCGGTGCGCCTACCTCAGGAATTTCAAACGCAGGCTGAGTAAACAACCCAGACTTTTTTAAAAAACCAACATGGGCTTGCTCGCCCATTTTTAAGGCTAATTTAGCTGTACCAATATTAGAAGAATACATAAAAATCTCTGCTACATCCATAACACGATTCTTACCGCGATAATCCGTCACAGTAAATCGCCCGATCTTAATCGGTTTGCTGGCATCGAATTTGCTATCTATAGTCACGCGCCCCGAATCCAGGGCCATTGCGATGGTTAACACTTTCATGGTCGATCCCATTTCATATACCCCAGAGGTATTACAGTTGAAAAGCGCTTGGCGATTTCTTGGCGCGCGCCTATTGGGATCAAAATCCGGCAATGACACCATTGCCAGCACCGCACCGGTGCGAATGTCCATCACCATGGCACTGCCACCACGTGCTGAAAACTCTTGCATACCTTTTTGTATCTCATCATGCAAAATGTGCTGTAATCGAAGGTCCAGTGTAGTATGAACTGCACCTTTATTGTCCTGAAGTCTGGAATTTAGACCTTTTTCTAAACCTGAAATCCCCTGATCATCAATGTCAACCATCCCCACTACGTGCGAGGTCAAAGCGCCCAAAGGATACACCCGACGCTGATCCGGCATGAAACTCACCCCCGGAACCCCCAAACGCAGCACATCCGCTTGCTGACGAGGCGTCAGGTGACGCTCCAGCCAGACAAAACCTTTAGCTGATTTCAATCGCTTCAACAGTCGAGCTGCATTAATATCAGGCAAAACCTGACGCAGTTTCTTGACTGTTTCTTGGTTATCTAACACCATCTTTGGCGTTGCATAAAGCGATGAGGTCAAAATGCTGGTAGCCAAAATTTGACCATGGCGATCCAACAGATCGCCCCGCCCCAACTGAAAATCCCGAGCTCGATCTCTTGCTGCCAGACACAATTCACTACCCTCTTGCAACAAAGCCACATCCCCTAAGCGCAAGACAACTGCTAGAAAACATAGTCCAAAGACACCTGCTATCACAAACATGCGCCGCCGAGCAGTGGTAAGCGCCTGACCAAGGCTGATAAAATTTGATTTTAACGAGCGATGTGGCAGAGGGGGCGGTAGCGGATCAGGCATGGCAAATAAGTGTTACTGCACCAGTGTCACGGCCATCTGATTTTGACACAACATCGTCTCACAGCTTTCTAGTAAATCTGGCTTTGATACCGGCCTTAAAGCTTGTACCGCAACCAACTGCATTGGACGCGCTGGTTTTAGGTTCAAATGATGCAGTGCAAGCTTTTGTAAACGCTTTGGCTCATTTAGATAAGCCCACTCTGCATGCAACAAATGCACCGACTCTTTTGCATGATAAATCTGTCGTTGCATTTGCAACAACGAGCTTTCAAGAGCAAGCACCTGATACTTGATATAGAAGATAGAACCACCAAGGCCTAAGATACATACCAAAGCAAATCCACTTATGCATTTCTTGATCATGACTCCCATCCTATCTTATTGTTGATGCGCATTGCCGCTCGCAAGCGCGCAGACCGCGCTCGTGGATTGGCAGCAATTTCAGCATCTGTTGGACGTTTCGCCCGAGCCCACAACAACTTAAACGTTGGCTCTGGAAGTTGCTGAGGTGGTGGCAAATGTCGGTAGCCTCCCCCAGATTTAGCACTTTTTTCTTTTAAAAAAGTCTTCACGCGACGATCTTCCAATGAATGAAATGCCACCACAGCCAAGCGCCCATTCTGCGCTAACAAAGCTTCACTGGCCTGCAAACCTGCTTCCAGTTCTTGCAATTCTTCGTTAACGTACAACCGCAAGGCTTGAAAGGTCCGCGTGGCGGGGTGAATTTTGCCAGCTGCTGGTACACAGCTGCACACTATCTCCGCCAACTGTACTGTTCTAGTAATTGGTTGTACTTTTCTAGCTTGCACAATGGCTTTAGCAATCCGCCTAGAAAAACGTTCTTCACCGTATTCCCAGATGATTCTGGTTAACTCCGCTTCATCAATAGAATTGACGATATCAGCAGCAGTTGCACCCGCATCTCCCATCCGCATGTCCAAGGGTCCGTCGATTCGAAACGAAAAGCCCCGTTCGGCTTGCTCTAATTGCGGCGAAGACACGCCTAAGTCCAAGGCAATCCCATCGACTTGAGTGATGTCACGTTGCGCCAAGAGCTCAATCATTTCGGAAAATCGCCCTTTGAGCATATGAAACTTACCGGGCCAGCTTTGCATCAACTCTTGTCCTGCAACTACGGCCTCTAGATCACGATCAATACCCCACACCTGGCAATCAGCCGCTTCAAGAATACCGCGACTGTACCCACCCCTGCCAAAGGTCCCATCAACATAAATACCACCATCATGGGGAGCCAAGGCTGCTAGCACTTCAGTGAGCATTACGGGAGCGTGCACGAGTTTGGACCCATCCTCCATCTCAACCAACCTCCTTTTCGGCAGCGCTACCAGCTTTCAAACGTATTGTGGTTTTTTGTTGCCGCACTCGCTCACGGGCTTGTTGTTGCATCGCTTCAAACGCTGCTGGTTGCCAGATTTGAAAGGTAGCCCCACGGCCAACAAAAGCTGCTGCATCTGTGATTTCTGCATGCTCACGCAGGCTTTGCGGCAAGGTAATCCGTCCATCTCCATCCAAAGACAACTGAATGGAATCAGCAAAAATAGTGGCAGTCAGATCATCCTGGGCATCAGAAAAAGAGTCTAGATCATCCACGCTTTCACTTAAGCGTTGCATGCGTGAGAGACCACAGGCTTCAATGGCATTGTATTTATAAGAACGAAAGGTCACGATTCCTTGAAAGGACTCTGGGGCCAAGGCAGCACGAAACGTCGCCGGCACAGAAATCCGTCCTTTCTTGTCAATCTTGTTCACAAAAGTTGATAAAAACAACGCCATGGCGACTTTTGTCCTTTCGTGCCCTTTGTTAGAAATTTTTCACACATATGCACAGTGTTATTGCACAGTGTTATTGCATAGTGTTATTCACACCTTGCATATATGGGATAACATGGGATTTCATGGGAGTCAATGGGATTAGATGGGACAATCATCCACAAAGTTATCCACAGGTTACCCGTAACCGTCAGCTATCAGTACTACAAATCGAGAAAAAACAATTTGTAGTACAAAATTTCTCTTAAAATCTGGTGCTGTAAATCGGTTTTTCTCGATTTGCAGTACAAAATTGATATCAAAATTTTGTACTGCAAATCGTTTTTTCTCGATTTATAGTACAAAAATAGTTTACAGTACAAAAATCTAGTGATAAGATGGTATTAGTTATCAAAGGAAGGGCAACATGAATGTTTATAGGTAGACAAAAAGAGCTCGAAAATTTAAACCGATTTTTGCAAAAAAAAACAGCCTCACTCATTGTAGTCAAAGGAAGAAGGCGCATTGGTAAAAGTCGGTTAATCGAAGAGTTTGCCAGCCCCTTCAAATTCTATTCGTTTACTGGAATTCCTCCAACCCCTCATACAACAGCCCAAACCCAGAGAGATGAGTTTGCCTTACAGTTAGGGCAACATATGAAACTTCCTGGTATTAAGTCTGATGATTGGAACACTCTGTTTTTGCTTCTTGCCCAAAAAACAAAACATGGTCGCACAATAATACTGTTTGATGAAATTTCTTGGATGGGATCAAAGGACCCAGATTTTCTTGGGAAACTGAAGACAACCTGGGATATGCATTTCAAAAAAAATGATCAACTCATTTTTGTTATTTGTGGCTCTGCATCATCATGGATCGAAAAAAATATTCTCAGTAGCACAGGATTTCTAGGACGAATATCCTATACCTTGACGCTTAGAGAACTTCCCATACAAGACTGCAATCTATTCTGGCCAAAAAAGGCAAAGGTTTCTGCCTTTGAAAAGTTTAAGATTTTAGCAGTAACAGGTGGAGTCCCAAGATATTTAGAGGAAATCGACACCACGGTAACAGCGGAAGACAATATTAAAAGAATGTGCTTTTCTGAAGGTGGGTTACTCGTAAATGAATTTAACAATATTTTTTCAGATTTATTTTTACATAACAGTGCAATGTATAAAAAAATAGTAAAGTCACTGGTAAAAGGAAGCAAGGAAATTAAAGAAATATGTAAAGATCTAAAAATACAGCAAAGTGGTAGAATGAGTGAATATTTAAACGAACTTGAACTTGCAGGATTCGTTGTACGAGATTATGCTTGGAACCTTTTATCCGGTATTGACTCAAAATCAAGTAAATACCGATTAAGTGATAATTACGTAAGATTTTATATAAAATATGTCAATAAGCATCTAACAAAAATTCAAAGGGGACATTTCACTCCCCCTTCCCTTACAAGCCTTCAAGGATGGGAATCTATTATGGGCTTACAATTTGAAAATTTCGTCATCAATAATGCACCATTTATCTATGAGGCACTAAATTTAAGACAAGAGGAAATTGTTGCTGCCAATCCATATTTTCAACGCAAAACCCTAATCCAAAAGGGCTGTCAAATTGATTATATGATTCAAACTAAGTTTGGAACCATCTATCTATGCGAAATCAAATTTTCAAAAAACCATATTTCCTCAAACGTTATCACAGAAGTCCAGAAAAAAGTTGAGGCAATAAAAACCCCAAAGGCTTTTTCTATAAGGCCTGTGCTAATCCATGTCAACGGCGTGAGTAACCACCTAGTGGAAGCAGAATATTTTGCAAATATCATCGATTTTTCAAAAATATTACACAGGGCCGTTCAGTAAAAATATGCTACACTCGTGGCTCGAATCAAACTGTTGAGTTTTATGGTAACGAAAAGCGCGCAGTTTACTTTTGTAACAGTTTGATTCAGCTTCAGTATACTCAAAAATTGGCTCTTTTGCGTTTTGAGTGGGTAAGCTGAATTTTAGGTAGGCGAACAGCGTAGTTTCAGTTGGTAAAAATCCAAATTTCCAGCAAGTAAATAAACCATCGTTTTAAACGATTTATTCTTATACCCTTTTGCTTTTCTTTTTGTTACTTGTTTGTTGCAGTTCAGCGATAATTAGAATTACCTATCGCATTGCCTCATAAATAATCTAACTACTTAGGCCCTGTTGCCTCATATAAAATCGTACTTCTTAGCAGCTAAAAACCAAGAGCTTAAGGAGTGTACAATGGCATCAAAATTGTTCGTGCGTATATTCGTGAAGCCAACCTAGAGGGCAGCCACATTACCCTAGAAACCATAAGAGATTATCTCAATGAGAGTTCTGCTGACTAAAGTGCAACCTAAAGTGAACCCCTGGCATCAGGCCGGCAGAGAGCTAACCAGCACGCATATCACCAATTAATAAAATTTTTGGTTTTCCAATAACTCGCCGAAATCAATTATTTTGAAAAAATAATTACTATCTTCCACTTTATCACTGACGCCGTTAACATGAATCAATACTGGCCAACAGGAAAACCCTTTTGGTAATTGCAGGTTCGTTAATTTTTGTTCCATCTCTTCTATGATACCTATGCCAATTTCTCTGCTCGAAAATTTGATTTCGCAGGCAAATAAATTATTCAGTTTGGTTTGGATAATATAATCAATTTGGCATCCCTGATGTGTGGCCGTTGCACGTTGGAAATAGGGGTTGTCGATTACCATATCTTCGATTGAAACTCCTAACAATTTACGAATATGGACACGATTGTGCAAAACAAGATTTTGAAACTGCAATCCAAGAATTGCAGTCCACGCATTAAGATTATTTAGAGATTTTTCTTGAAAGCTTCTCTGCTCAATCAGGGGTAAATTTTTTTCAATGTACTTAAGATAAAATCGTAAATAATTATCGCTGAGCCTAAATTTGCTCAACAAAGATGGCTCCCCCTTTTTAAAGTGCCAGGTAAAATCTCTTGCCACAAAATTTGTTTGCACAAGGTCATTGAGATATCCACTGATGAGGCCCGTTCTATTGACCCCGAGTTTTTCGCATATTGACTTGATACTTC
>JBDLIP010000102.1 GCA_039714795.1 Pseudomonadota bacterium
CTAAAATGCTGTCAAGAACTATTTTGAAAAAAATGCAACTTTTTTTGAAATGTGGGGCATCTATTATGGGGGTACCCGGAGATATGGAGAAGATACCTTTCCAGGCAAGGGCTGCCGAGATTAAATACGAGATATCCAAAGCCGAAATTCGTCAATGCAGCCACTGAACCGTGGCAATTGCGTTGCCACGGTCATAAGGGTTTATATAACTCCATAGAATTATATAGATCCAGAGATAGTTTCTGATACCTAACCTTACTTGTTAAAAAGAATAACTTTTTTGGCTATATTCTTCTGCTTATACTTTGGTCTATAAACACTCAGTTTTTATTAACCAATTAACCCGGAGTTTTAAAATGGTAGATCAAATTGTTCCCAAAAACCTAAAATCATATCGCCTGTTAAATCGCAAAGAAGCTGCTGAGATTTTAGGCGTAAAAAAATCAACCCTTGCCGCATGGAAGTGTACCAGGCGGCATCATATTCCCGTTGTCAAGGTAGGTCGGCTCGTACGCTATCGTTATTCTGATTTGCAGGATTTTATTGAGCGTAGAACAGAGGGCAGTTGTGATGGATAAGCATCTAACAACTTCAATGGAAAATAGCCCGATAGTTCTTGATGATTATCGAAGCCTTGGCAGCAAAAGCATCCACACCTCTGCTCAAAGGCATGATTGGCCAGATCCAACTCCTATTCACGCCATTAAGCACACCCTTGCTCCAGTAGTTGCTCTGCCTGCACAATTGATCCCGGCTCCTTACCGTGATTGGCTGGTTGATATCTCCGAACGTATGCAGTGTCCCCTGGACTATGTTGTAGCCGGCGCTCTTGTGGTGACTGCCTCTGTTATTGGTGCAGGGTGTGCAATACGGCCAAAACAAAAAGACTCGTGGACAGTCATTCCTAACCTTTGGGGAGGAATTGTTGGTCCGCCCAGTAGCTTGAAAAGCCCAGCTCTGAAAGAAATTCTAAAGCCGCTTGAAGAGCTAGAGTCAGAAGCCTATGAGGTTTACGAAAAACAACAGCGTGAATATGCTGTGCAGCTTGCAGCCTTTAAGGCAGCACAAGAAGCCATCAAGAAAAAAATGACCAAGGCGTCGATGGATGCTGACTCTTTTGCTATGGAACTGGCTAAAGATGAAATGCGGGTTCTAAAAGCACCAGAAGCTCCAATCTGTAAACGTTATTATACTAATGACGCGACCATTGAAAAGATGCACGAACTATTGAGTCAAAATCCTCGCGGCCTATTGTTGTCCCGCGACGAACTAGTGGGGTTATTAAATGATTGGGATAGACCCGGTCATGAAACAGATCGCTCCTTCTATTTGGAGGGCTGGAATGGCTATGGGGCAAAAACAAGCGATAGGATTAACCGTGGTACCATTCGTACCCAAAACATGTGTGTATCGATACTAGGTAGCATACAACCCAGCAAACTCAATGACTACTTCCAAAACACCTTGTCTGGACGTGAAAATGATGGATTATTGCAAAGATTTCAAATGCTAGTTTATCCAGATCAACCTAAACACTGGAAGCTAATTGATGAGAAACCCAATATCCAAGCTCGTGATCAAGCCTTTGGCATTATCAGCAAACTTGCCCACATGGATTTCTGTGCAAATGGGGCTAATGAAGCTTCAATTCCTTACTTTCAGTTTGATGCGCAAGGTCAAATTGTCTTTTACGAATGGCTCACAGCTCTAGAAACCAAACTGCGTAACAGTTCTGATGACTCCATTCTTATCGAACATCTTGCCAAGTACCGCAAGCTGATGCCATCTTTGGCCTTGATTTTTCATCTGATTGATGTGGCAGCAGGTAAACCACAAAAAGCAATTTCCGAATCCAATGCCAAGCTTGCCGCTGCCTGGTGTGGATACCTTGAATATCATGCCCGGCGGATTTACGAAAGCTCACAGGATGTCTGCTACCAGGCGGCAAGGAAGCTCGCCAAAAAAATTCAAGCAGGAGAATTTGAAAATTCTTTTGATTTGCGCCAGGTTTACCGAAAAAACTGGTCGCTGCTAAAAAGCAAGGAAGAAGCACAAATGGCCTGCGATATTTTGCTTGAACAAGGTTGGCTGAAGGTTTCTGAGGATCCGACGAATAAAAGAACAAAAATCTACTGGACCAATCCTAAAATTGCAAAACAGGTGACAACATGAATCGGTGGCTAGAAGAAATCGTTGTCGATGATTGTCAAGGTGGCAAAAATAATCTTAACTTGTCACTTCTGTCACCTGTCACTTCTGTCACCTGTCACTTGGGGTGCCGTAAAAATCTCTCAAAAAAATAATACAGAGATTTCAAATACTAAGCTTGGTTTGTCACTTTTGTCACCTAAAAATGAAGAGGGTTTGCGTGAAAATTTAAATGCGGGGGGTGGGGTGACAAGTGACAAAACCGACAGGGATATCCAATCGATTATCGATAGCTTCGAAGAACGTGCGGCCATTGTGGAGTTTGATGCAGGCAAAAGCATTCTTGAAGCTGAAAGGACAGCTTATCAAGAAGCATTCGTTAACTTGCTCAGCACTCATTATGACGATGCCATGGTTGAATGCCAAGGGCAGGATTGGCTGCAAAAAAGAATTGACGTCATTCAAACATGGCTTAAACAACACCTCCCATTAACTGAAAGGAGTACATGATGGAACAAAATAACCCCGATATTTTCGTAGAGCTTGAGCACGATGTGCAACGCTATATGCAGTTAAGAGAGGAACTGAGAGGAGACATGGATACCCAACTGCAAGATTTAAGAGTCCACACCCTAGAGCTTGGGGATGCTACCAAGCGCTTTATTGCTCACTTTAAGGACTTTAAGACTCTCTCTGATGAATCAGCTGAAAAAATCAGCAAAAACATTGAAGACTCAGCTCAAAAGATGGCCAATTGTGCTGCAGATGAATTTGCCAGAATTGTGCTTAATAAAATCGGTGATGCTGTCGCACAGCTTAACCAATCCGTAAGACAAGCTTCGCAGGAACTGCAATACGTAACCCGTAATAAGACTTGGAGGAACCTGGCCATCGGAGGGTTATCGTGCTTAGGACGCTAGGAAAAATAACCTTTACAATTTAACTAAAATACTTTATGGACAGCGTTACGCAGCAAGATCAAGCAACAGAACGCGAAACACGATTATAAATGTTATTTTTCCTAGCGTCCTTAGTGAGAAGCACACACGCTTGCCGGAACCACACGAACCAAGGATCAACAAACAAGATCTCTAGATCTGGTGAGCGCCGCTGCTATATCCATCAAACGCCATATTAAAATAAGAGGGACTGCTCACCCCAATGGCACTAACTTAAGCGCTGAAATGGTGTCAATATTGACCTGAGAGTCATTTTCGAGAAATTGATCTTGCGATCTCGTTCTTAAGTTTGCCACCTTCCTCAACAAATTCGCCGTTTTGCCTGTGGGAATTCTTAGGTAGGTGCCCATACTTCATCGCTGCAAACCCTTTGTTCTAAACGATTTCTCCTTAAGTTAGTGCCATTGCTGCTCACCCTTTTGACCCAAAGTTCAAGGAATATTTTGAAGAACGGGATAAAGGGAAAGTGAGTAGACGGCCGGACTGCCGCAAGGCGGTCTTATCCAAGGCTTGAGCGCAGTGAGGGGAAACTTTCACGCTGCGTTCTTATGGTAAGGGGGACCAGAAATGGTCCCTTCTTACCAGACTACTTACGAAAATCCGCAGAAATGTGACCTATACCCCATGCAATTTCTGAGGGAAACTAGCAATGAGTTGAATATCAAAAAGTTACTTGCATAAACGTACCTTTTAAGGTACAATGATGACATACAGTGTGAGTATCTTCTTCATATCTCCGAATAAATTTGGATTTTTAGATTCTAGTTCTTTGATCTTTAGTGATAAATTTTCTTCAACAAGGCTATTTAGCAGGGGATATGGAGAAAATACTGGGGGAGAGCTTGCAAGTAAGTACCATTTACGGTACATGTTTTAGATGGATAAAAGCAAGCAAATTGAAGTAAGGTTCTTTTCACAGAAATCAGGGGTGGAGCCTGTACGTGATTGGTTGATAACCTTGGATAAAGAGGATAGAAAGAGAGTCGGTGTTGATTTAAAAACTGCGGAGTTTGGCTGGCCTATCGGTATGCCGGTATGTAGACCCCTGGGTAAAAGCATCTATGAAGTGAGATCTAGTCTAACTCAGGGAAGGATTGCAAGAGTTCTTTTTTGTATAACGGGGTCGCATATGGTTCTTTTACATGCATTTATTAAAAAAACGAAGAAAACCCCAGCACATGAGATAGATTTAGCGCTAAAACGTAAAAAGGAGTTGATGAATGGCAAAATTTAATCCAGAACATTTGGGTTCAAGCCTTGATGAGGTATTAGCCAGGGATGGCACCTTGGCGGAAACGGAAGCTTTAGCAACAAAACAGGTTTTGGCTTGGCAACTAGAGGCCCTTATGAATAAAAAACGTATTACGAAGGCGGAAATGGCAAAGAGAATGAATACGAGTCGTTCTTCACTGGATCGTCTTTTAGATCCAGACAATCCAAGCGTTACACTAGGAACTATGGATAGAGCGGCAGCTGTTTTCGGTAAACACTTACATGTGGAACTAATTGACCGACCTACAACTTGAGGATTACGGTTCTAATGGGGGAGGTGTTGGCGTGTCTGTAAATTCATAAAGCTTTCGTAATTGCTCAACCGGGGGGCAAGGAGTCCAATATTTAAGCGGTTTTGGTCGACTTTCTCAACAGGTGCGTATTGCGGAGAGCGTGAACACCTTCGGCGGAAAAATGTGAACAATTTTTAGCATTGTAAAAAACTGGCCTTGCTGCTATTTTCCGTTTGGACAGGCTATAAAATACATGGAAGGGTTCTTATGTTATCTAAAGTTACCGATGCACTTGGCAAAACGATCCCACAGACTCACCAGGCAAGCAAATTTTACTCAGAATTTGAGTTAACTTCCGATGATTTTTCTATTGGAATTGATGATGGCCATCCTATCAAACTTCCAATTGTGGCAGATGACATACAGAAGCTCTTAAACATTTCTCATGATGCAAAGTTTGGTTTGCGGGAAGATACTTTACTGGATAAGCAAATCCGTGACACCAAGGAAATTTCTGCTGATAAATTGCAGGTTAAATGCAATGAAGCCCGATTGAGCGATCTCTTAAATAAGGTGCGAAAGGACTTAGGGCTGTCAGAAGGATCAAAACTCACAGCTCATTTGCATAACATGCTGATTTATGGCCAAGGGCAATTCTTTAAGCCGCACCAGGATTCTGAAAAATTGGAAGGTATGGTTGCCACCCTCGTTATTGTTTTGCCATTTCCTCATATCGGTGGTGCCATGTTGATCAACCATGGGGATGAGCAACATAAATTTGTCACAGAAAATATAGATTCTCAATCTCTCAAATGCATAGCCTTCTACGCGGACTGCCCTCATGAAGTTAAAAAGATTAAACAAGGGTTCCGTGTGGTCTTGACTTACAATCTTGTGCTAGAAAATCAAGAAATAGAGTTCAACAAGTACAACAACAAGGAGCTGGAAACTGCCTTAGAGACTTATTTTGAAGAGAAAAAATTACCTGATTCGGAACCCCGGAAACTTGTTTTTCTTCTAGACCACCGTTATACAGAACATAGCCTAAACTGGCATATGCTTAAAGGAAGTGACCGTGACAATGCTTGGATGTTGTTGGTTGCCGCTAAGAAGTTAGATTTAAAGCCTTATCTGGGATTGGTGGATTTGCATGAGGTGTGGGATACAGATGGGGATGAAGAAAATCCCGAGCTATACGAATTAATTGATAGCAGTACTACCCTTTCCTATTGGATTAATGAACACAACGTTTCATTACCCTATGCAGGTTATTCCATACCACGCGATGAGCTTTGTTGGCAGATAGAAACCAGTGATTTAACTCCATTTGAGACCGAATACGAAGGATGGATGGGTAACTATGGTAATACCGCTGATTATTGGTACCGGCGCGCAGCTGTCGTTTTATGGAATACATCTGATCAACCAGCCTTAGAATTTAAATACAACTATGATGCGGCAATGGACAATTTGCTGCAGATGATGAAAAAACCGGATCAGTGTGAGCAAGTTTTAGAGATTGTCAAAAAAGCTAAAAGATATCTGCTTAAATCTAAAAGTAAATCCTTTAAAGATCTTGTGCGAGTGGCACTTTATCTCAAAGATGCGCCAATGGCTCAATCCCTTCTTTCCCAATTTTCTATGAACTTATTTACGGAAGGGATCATCGATGAACTGGTAAAGTTGCAGAATCTGTTCGGTATTCCTTGGACTCTGGCGTTGTTGAAAAATTGGCGGGATCAAAAGAGCAAGTATTATAGAGCACGTGATATAAAAGTCAGCATTGATACGCTCATAAGCAGCATGATTGCGTCTGGGATTGATAAACAGCTTGTAAAGTTTTTATTTGAGTATAAGCTTCATATCATCAAGGAACGAAGCAAAGATGACAAAAAAAGCAAACCTGCCAACCTTACCCGTTCTCTTGATGAAAGGCTCGACTCATTATAACGGATTCTGTGGGAAAAGATTATATTCGATAAAAGTTGTCACAAATTGCCGATTTTTATAGGAAATATGTTTTTACAATTCTAAACAA
>JBDLIP010000103.1 GCA_039714795.1 Pseudomonadota bacterium
TGAATTAGTACTTGCTATGCCAAATCATATGTTGTTTAGAATTGTAAAAACATATTTCCTATAAAAATCGGCAATTTGTGACAACTTTTATCGAATATAATCTTTTCCCACAGAATCCGTTATAATGAGGTATTTTTAGATGTATTTTTTGAGTATTCTTTGTTTAACGAACGGCCAAAATGTCCGTTGAGGATGGTCATAATATCCGTTGAGGATGGGCATAATATCCGTTGAGGATGGGCATAATATCCGTTGAGGATGGGCATAATATCCGTTGAGGATGGGCATAATATCCGTTGGGAATGGCATTTTTGGACGGTTGTAACGGACACCATAACTGAGATTATTGATCGTCAGTTTCGCTAGAATTACGGGATAGAAAATCATCCACATGTCCATGGTTACGAACAAAAGAAGTCTGATACGTTTTACCGAGCAAAATAACTAGCATAAAACTTGCCCTGAAATTTATCTTGTACTGCTTGAGACTCGCTAGAAAACCTTGTTGTTCAGGAGAAACAATTCTAGTAACTATAAAACCATGGATTTATTGGAAATCTTTTTAAAGGATCGCATCATGAAATTTCACCAATTGCTTACTATACGCTTCCGGACTCAAAATTTGGATTTTTACAAAAGCTGTCTATCCATTGATTTTATTGAGGTTGCAGAATAATACTGTGCCCTTCACCACGAGACTGGTAAGACTTGAGGAGGCAAAACCTTACGATTCAGGATCCCATTTTTTTAAATCTGCAAAAAAGAATTGGATCCTGAATCGCAAAGATTTTCCAATTCGTGCGACTTACAGTCGCACGTTCGGAAAATCAGCGTTCAGGATGACGGCCGTGTTGGTTTCACTGAACAGCCCTGATAGCACATGATCCTTCACCAAATGTTGGGTTGAATTACAGAAACGGGGAAAATGCGGGCACTGTACCAGTTCTATTCCACACCTCCCCAAACCAAGTTTTCTGGTGGCATAACCAGGATAGTCTGCCATTGAAACAAACTCTACCAGGAAAGAAGCATACCGGCTAAAAGCTTGGTACCCACTGAATAGGAATCATTTTTATGCGATACGTTGGACAAATTTAGGATGGCTTTAGAGAAGTTTGGAATAGAACTGGTACAGTGCCTCCGGTATTGTGCGAAACTTTTTCCAGGATTCTGTGAGTCACTGGTCACCAACTACCGAGCTACCCAAAGCCCAGCCAGGTAACTCCCCTTCACCTGTAAGTTCAGTTAGATATAAAGTTTTCATCCACTCATCCCATAAACTCTCATCGGCTATCTCTGTACCCTTAGCTAGCAACATAGCACTGCTTTGCTGACTTCTGACATCTGACTTCTGACATCTGATTTCTGATCATCTTAGCCATGCTTGGTACTCCATTATTCCTTCTCGAGTTAACTCATCTTTTTGCAGCTTGATCTGCTGTTTCTGCAAACGCAGCACTGCATTTCCAGTAAAATCGGAATCTTTTGACTTAACGGTCAAAGGAGACGCATCAAGGATTTCTCCTACCCGACTCATCAACCGATGCACTTCTTTAAATCCCCGATAACGACTAAAAAGCACCAAGGCAAAATCTACGCTCAATTTTTTCGGCGGGCGAAAGCTATCTGTTACCACATCTTGAATGCGTAACAGAGCATGGGGAAAGGCAACAGAAAGCGGTGTTTGCGAAAATAATCCTTGCAGTTTTGTTCCCAAAAATTCATCTTGCTCAAATCTACTCTCTATTGCCTGAAACAAACCATAATCATGCATCGATATTTTCCTCTTCTGCTGCACACGCCATAAAATCGAACCAACAACAGCTTGGATCTAACTGAGGTTTTGTTGTTATCGTTAATATTTTACCGCGCCACTGCACCCGAGCTGGCAGCAAAATATCATACCCAACACGGATACGGATGTTATAGCGAATACCTGCAAGGTCCTGCGCTTCACGCCGAACCGCATCCCGCATATAGTTGGATTCCTTAATGGGGCTAACCATCGCCCACACTGTTTTGCCAGATTTCCAGGTGATGATAGAACCGCCCTGCCCATCAGCTTGAGTATTGACATGCAAAAATGTGATACGTTGTTTGAGGTCGCTTATTTGGGTTTTTTGGTGGTGCATTGATGTGATTTTCCTTTAATCAGTGAGTCAGTACTTCACTTCGATATATTATGCATAAAAGCAAATTGGCTATGCACAAACTGGTATTTTACTTTTTATTTCATCTGATATATTAACCAAAGTTAGCTTTATTCAGACAATAATTTGGTTGAAATCATGGAAAGGAATTGGATACAGTGGAGCAGTTAGCAACAGAGCAATTACAAGACCAGCCACAGGATAAGCCAAAAATGTACGGTACCAATCGATACCTAAACCCCACAAACGACGTAAGTTTCAAAAAATTGTTCAGCACCGAAGATCATAAAGATCTGCTGATCAGCTTTTTAAATACGATGTTGGGATTAGAGGGCAAAAGCCGCATTACCCAGGTAGAGTTTTTACCACAAGAACTGCCGGCTTTATGGGCCGATGGCAAGCGCAGCATACTCGATGTACAATGTACCGATGCCTCTGGCATACGCTATATTGTAGAAATGCAAAATCAAAATGTTCCAGATTTTGCCAAGCGCACGCAAATGTACGCTGCGCATTCTTATGTTGCCCAGCTTGGTCCTGGCAGCAATCACTTTCAGTTAAGCCCGATTGTACTATTGGCTATCGCCAATTACCCTTTGTTCCCCACAAAAAAGCACTACATCAGCTATCATAAGATGTTAGATGTTAAAACGTACGAGAATGATCTGCAAGATATCTCTTATGTATTTGTTGACCTTTCAAAATTTAACAAAGAAGATCCGGCAAAACTTGAAACTACCATTGATAAATGGTTGTATTTTCTAAAATACTGGGAAGATGCCAAATCTCCTCCTGAAGTTATCACGGAGCCTGAACTGTTAGAGGCTTATGCAACAATGGAACGATTTAATTGGAATAGTGCTGAGTTGGACTATTACCTCAAATCTCAGATTGCTTTGTCTGAACAATGCGCCATTCAAAAGCAAAAACTAGAAGAAGGTATACAAAAAGGCAGAAAAGAAGAAAGAACCAAAGCTGAGTTAGAAAAGAATAAGATTAGACAAGAAGAACAGAAAAAAGCTGAGTTAGAAAAGAATAAGATTAGGCAAGAAGAACAGAAAAAAGCTGAACTGGAAAAGGTGAGGATAGTCAGGCAATTGCTTCAGCAAGGTATTGATACAAAAATTATTTCTCACGTGACAGGCATGGATGAAGCTTTCATAACAGAAATGTTGCGGAAAGTAGGGTAGATTGGGATAAGAGATATACTCGCCCCGGGCACAGATTGCGCTTTTGGACACCCTCTGTAGCCGTCATCTTGAATACTGAATCAAGTTCAGCACAGGCAGCTGATTTTCCAATTCGTGCGACGTAGTCGCGCGAATTGGAAAATCTTTGCGATCTATTGAGCGTAAGGTTTTGCCTCCTCAAATCTCGTCATACTTGAGTTACAAAACCAACGTTCAGGATGACGCTCCGTGCTGACCTCTGACCTCTGACCTCTGACCTCTGATTTCTGACTTCTGACTTCTGATTTCTGCCTACTGTAAAGCCATCCACACATATGGTTGCAGCAAATTATACACTGCCTCATGACCTGTTCCCTTTCGTGTCTCTCCGCGATGCTGATAAAATTGCGCTACCATTTCCAACACTGCTTGCCTTAATGCAGGAGGGATATTTGCTGAATCATCTCCATAGCCAACAATGAAATCAACCTGTAGTGTCTGACCTGCAATTTCTTCAGAATTAAGCAACAATCGACCTCGATCATAATGGGGGGCAAACTGGTACCCCAACGTGCTAGAACATCCTACCAACAGTGGATCTTTGGCAAGTTTGACAAACGGCGCCCGCGGCAAGTCCAGTGTCCACTTGCCTGGATGCATTTTTTTCGACAACAAATAAGAGCGGAAAGACGGCTGCAAAGCAGCCGTCAGTCGCCAAGTCTGAGTCAAAAGCGAGCGTTGCGTATAATTTTCAATGACACAACGGGCCATTTGAATGAGATGCTGCAACAAGTCGTCTTCTGAATCATGATCTATGCGCAAAAATTGCTTAGCTTCTGCTACAGAAATAGGCTCCCGTTGCGCAGGTTGTATGCATATGAGTTGCATCTCAAAGTGCCTCCTCAATGGCATCAAGTCGTTCCATGTACGATTCAGGGGGCATATACTCACCGTGTCCAAGTACCGCAACACATGACATCGGTATACCAACCTCATGTGTTCCTCGCATTAAGACCTTGAGCTGCACCAAAGATCGATCTCCCAGGTAGCCAAAGCAGTAAACAGATCCCACTTGTGTATCATCATTTAAGGTCATGATGACACCATCTGTAATCGGATCTCCTCCCAGGATATGATCTTCAACAACTGGAGTTAAGGTTTCTTTTGAGTCTCCATGTTCAAGCAAAAACTGCACACAATTTTCGTCCGACAGCCCCTTAAATTCTTTCCCTAAATTTAAAATCAGGGTGAGACTATCATAACCCCAAATACACAGTGGTGCTGTTTCAAATTCACCTTCAATCTGGGTTGGGGTAATTAAGGGCTTTACTTTGATATTATCGATTAGATCACGCATTTTGTTTCCTCTTGTTTGTTAATTCTGTTTTGAAAAATTTAAAACTTTTAAAGCATCATAATTAATGACGCCGCCACCAACTCTGCGAGTCGTATAGAACTCAACATAGGGTTTCACGCTAAAGGGATCCCGCAACACTCTTGTTCCTTGCCGGTCGACAATCATGTAACCTGCACCAAAATCCCCAAACAGAATTGATTGGGGCTGTGATGTCTCACCTTGATCAGGAAGATGCTCAAAAATTTCGATTGGGTACCCAAGTAACTTGGGGCGCAAATCTCCTTCTAAACCAGGCTGCCAAAGGTACATCCCACTTTTGTCTTTTAATTTTCGCAAATTCGACACGGCACTGCGAGACATCAACCACACAGCACGTTGTTGGAACTCAGGCCTTAGGGCAGCCACAACGTCAATCAGGACATCTGCTCCTTTCTCTTTCGAAAAGTCATTGTCGGCTCCGGTGCGAAATCCTTGCAGTTTTCCCCACCCGGTACTTGCTCCGTAATCAATATCATATGCTAGAATTCCTCGCGGTTTGGTACTGCCATTGCCCCAAAGAAAGGCATGATTTTCAATCACTGCCATACGGCTTGCCACCTTGTTGGCCAGCCATTCTTCCACATTGATATTGGCATCATCCAATAACTTTTGTGTGGCTTTTGGCTTGGCATACATTTCGTGTACGGCAATTCGCTTGCGCGCCAGATCTGGAGTTTTGGTTTCACTGCGTTGTTGGGTTTCGCCAACCCAGCCAACATCAGCATAATTTTTATCCACCAGCATCTCGACAGCATCAGTTGCAATGGTCATGACCTGTGCCAAGCGCCTCATTGGTGATTGCTCAGCAAGGCCTTGGCGAATAGTGGCGACAATTGCAGGAGGCACTAAATATCCCCCATCTGGATCAGACCCGACGGAAAGAGTCTTATGCTCGAGACCCGCAAGAGCTTGCTCTTCCCCTTTGCGTACATAATCACAAAAAACTGCGGTTTGGTGTGTATCTGCTGAATTGTCTACATCTTTCAGTTGTAACTCTGGCCTGGAGGTTGTCACACGCAAGGATTCAAGTTGATCACTCAGCCTTGTGACCTCCTGGTCTAAACGTTGCATTTTTTCTTCGCTTTCGCTAGTACCTGATTTTTTCTCAATATGATTGAGGCGCTCATCGTTGGCAGCTTTAAAAGTCTCAAAGGCTTGAGTTAACGATTCAACGGTCGTTCTAATGTTGTCCATTTTGGTTTCCTATTTGTTAGAGGTGGCATACGCTATTGAAGACACACGTGTCCAATATATGATTAAAGCAACACAGACTGGGGCAAGCGAAACAGGAAAAAAGTAATGACCGACAAATAGGTTTTGGGATGGTTTAAGTTGCATTTGGAGTTCATGGCCTAAGGGCCAATGAATTCCAAATGTTTACGATCCAGAATCCCATTTTTTTGTTGGTGGGAGCATAGCAAAAAATAGGAACATCAAGAAAATATCTAAAAAATTCAAAGACTTATGCAAGAATCAAAAACCATAAAATTCTGTCATTAAATCTTAGTACTAAATTAAACTTCTCCATCTAGAATTTTCTGTAATGCGCGATTAGCAAATTGCGTAATTAACGATCAACCAAAGGAGAAAATTTATGTTTACAACTATGTCTACTCCCACAATGACTGGATTTCCGCAGTTCGAACAGTTCAATCCTCTGTGTCAAACTATAAACGGTGCAACCTTTGTACCTGCTGCGCACCCGGTTATGATGCACAAACCAGTATATCAGTCTATTCCAACATGGGACAAGTTGGATAAATTTGCATATCAGCCTGTTCCAACATGGGACAAACCTGCATACCAGTCCATTCCAACATGGGACAAACCTGCATACCAGTCCATTCCAACATGGGACAAACCTGCATACCAGTCCA
>JBDLIP010000104.1 GCA_039714795.1 Pseudomonadota bacterium
TCACTAAAATGCTGTCAAGAACTATTTTGAAAAAAATGCAACTTTTTTTGAAATGTGGGGCATCTATTATGGGGTTACCCGGAGATATGGAGAAGATACAGTTGATTCATCGTCCGAATCACTGGGTTCTTCCTTATACTCCTGAAGCATAGCTTGATATTCTTTACTACTATGTAATTTATTTTTTATTTCTTCGATAGATTCATGATCTCTTCTTAAGAAGTCAATATTCCGGGTTACATTCAAAACCCCATCCTGCACCAATATATACAAACTATTACCCAACACAGTTGCATTGAGGACTGCTTTTTGCTCTTCTGAGGACAAGTTTGCATAAATATACTTCCGGTTATAAAGTTTCTCTAATAATTTAATTGCTTTTTCCAGTGAGTTTTCCTCAGATAACCTCAAAATGCATAGGTTTACTGTTGCGCAAATGGATCCTTGCTTTGCAGCTTTCCCCCACCAAACCGCGGCTTCTTCGTGATTTCCCTTCTTGGGTCTTAGGTGTCCTTGATTGAGCTGAGTCTCTTCACTTGCCTCTGATTCCTCACTTGAATCTGGTGCCACAAGGTACGACGCTGCCAAAAGCAATGGACTCTCACCAGTAGAAATCTGGTCACAATAGTAGATTCCGAGCCAAAGTTGGGCGGCAACATCGTCGAGTTTGGCTGCTTCTAGCAGCAAGTTTTCTGTTTTTTCCCGCCGCTCGACAATTGTCATATCTTTACCTACCCGGTTGTAAAGATATAAAATCGCAAGGTTATAGCAGGCGTCACAGTAAAATCCATCTTTAGCTTCAAGCTTAATGACCTCTTCAAATTGTACTTGTGCCTTTTTATCGTAGATAGGTCTCAATGAATCCAAAACCTGCGCATTCATCAACAAGGTTCCATAAGGACCCCATTTTTCGGGGCGTTCAGTAGCCTTTGAGTAATAGCCCATTGCCTTTGTCACATTACGGTCAATGCCTAAAGCTCCATTATACATAGATGCCAACCTTAAACAGGAGTCAGGATCTCCCAACTCTCTTGCAATTTCTAGATAAGGTACCGCAGCCCGATGGTCCTCAGCAGATCCTTTATTATATCCTTTATTATAGTAGTAAGCTCCAAGAATCGCGTTTAAGCGGCGCTTGCTTTTTACTGGGAATTCCGTTGCATCAACCCACTTTTCAAGCCATGCAACACATTCTAAAACGTCAAAAACCCCAAATATATTTTGCTCTAGACGCGCTAGATCCCATAAAATAAGTTCAGCTAACAATTCCTGGGCGATTCGCTCATTTTGGCAGGCCTTGTCGTACCAAAAATTGATTCCTGCTTTTAGTGATTTTTCTGAAACTGTTGTACCGCTCGGAAAGTGCAGCCAGAGACGGTCATCGTCAGCCAATTGACCAGCTTGTACAAAGTAAGGATAGGCCCTGCTAAATTGCTGCCGGTAATGCAACAAACGCGCGGCATACTTGGCAGCTAAAGCATCACCTTGATTCGCGCCTTGAATAAAATTCTCGAGTGCACGCTCTAAATTAATTTTAGTCCCGATACCATTTTTATAGCAAACGCCTAGAGTATAAAAATTAGCTCCAATTGCTTGCGGATGTGCCGCAGCTTGCCGGTAGTAAGCAAAGGCTTTTTTTGGATCCTGCTGAACCCCCAACCCTTTTTCAAACCGCATAGCTAATTCAGATATTCCGGTGCAATCATCATTAAGAGCTGCTTGTCCAAACCCAAAAGCCGCACATTCATCAGTTTTTGAGAATTGCGCACACAGAAGTTGTGCCTCTACATGACCAAACCCAGCTGCATAATTAAGGAAGTACCTTGAAAGTTCTTGATGTTCTTTATTGTAAAAAGAAAAAAGCTTGAAAAAAACTTCATTCGTTTTTTTCTCTGTTGTTAAATGCTCTTTTAGTTTTTTTGCGATGTGCTGGTAGGGAACACCTAATAACTTGCGATTTAGTTTTGGAGCAAGCCTTACGGCAGCCAAAATAGAGCGTGGATCATTACTATGGAAATAGTTGTCTAAGGTAGTCTTTGTAGGGATTTTCATCGAACGGGCTAATTTGCTTGATAACTCTTCTAATAACTTTCCTTTACTGTAACATTGTAAATTTTTATGTGTTATAGCCAGCATCAAGCTTATTTTGCCCATGTGTTTTTTAGCTTCGATGACCGCACGAGAATTGTTGAAAATTGGAAGGGTATATATGTGTTTAAACTGTTCATAATTAACAATTTCTTTATGTTCTATTGGTTTTTCTGTTAAGAAATCCTTTAAGTAGAGGTCCTCATAGTAACGATAAGCCATGGGGCAGCCCTTTCTATAATTTTTAAAAATCTCGGCAGCGGCTTCGAACTCTCGATTTTCAAAGAGATGAATCCCGCGCCATAAATCTGAGCGTCGTTCCCAGGGTTCAGCCCGGTTTGTTGCCAGGCTAGGTTGTGCTAAAAAACATACAGAAACTATAAGGTAGAAAAATCGCATTATCTTTACTCTATATTAATAATCAATAATATAGTAAATAGGGAGGATCACATATTTTGTCAAGACAAACCCCAGGGTTTTCGGCATTAGGGGTCAACCAGCCAGCAAATACCCTACGGTTTGTTCGCGCTCGAATAAATAAAGCAAAGTTCGCAGCGCCTGGCCGCGAGCAGAGTCAAGATCTGGATCTTGCTTGATAATCAGTTCGGCTTCCTTGTGAGCGCGGGTCAGCAGTTCTTGGTGAAAGGTGTAGTTGGCGACTTTAAGGGATGGCAGACCGCTTTGACGAAACCCCAAGGTATCGCCGCCTCCACGCAATCGCCAGTCTTCTTCGGCAATGAGGAATCCATCGTTGGTGTCGCGCATGATCTTCAATCGTGCTTTGGCCGACTCGGTCAAAGGGCCATCGTACAACAGCACGCAGGTGGAAGCTTCCAAACCTCGGCCAATGCGACCCCGTAATTGGTGCAGTTGTGCCAGTCCAAAGCGCTCTGCATGTTCGATAATCATAATAGTTGCATCAGCCACATGCACGCCGACTTCGATGACTGTGGTGGCTACCAGAATTTGGATGTTACCTTGGATAAAACTCTGCATAACTTCATCTTTTTCAGCTGATTTCATCCGGCCGTGCACCAGTCCTACTTTACCTGGAAAATGGGCTAATAGCGCTGCATAACGATCTTGCGCAGCAGCCAAATCCAGGGCTTCCGATTCTTCAATCAGTGGGCACACCCAATACACCTTACGGCCTTTTTGCATCGCTTCCTTTAGCTTTTCAACAATTGAATCTAGCCGCGTGAGTGGCATTACCCGTGTTGCAATCTCCTGGCGGCCGGCCGGTTTTTCGGTTAGCTTGGAGGTCGCCAAATCTCCATAAGCGGCCAGGGCCAGGGTGCGAGGAATCGGGGTGGCGGTCATAATCAGCATGTCGATCTTTTCGCCTTTTTTGCCAATTTTTAAACGCTGGTCAACTCCAAACCGGTGTTGCTCATCAACAATGGCAATACCTAAATTTTTAAACGCTACACCTTCCTGAATTAAGGCGTGTGTCCCCACAGCAATATGAATCTCGCCGGAATCAAGCTCTTCAAGCACTTGCTTTTTACCTTTGCCCTTGCTGGTCAGCAAACCAACTTTCAGGCCCAGCGCTTCAGCCCAAGGGGTAAGGGTGGCGGCGTGTTGCTGTGCTAGAATTTCGGTAGGCGCCAATAGAGCAGCTTGAGTGCCGCATTCGACGGCGTTGAGCATGGCCAACATGGCAACAACGGTTTTGCCGCTGCCCACATCTCCTTGTAGTAAACGCACCATCCGACCGTTGCTGCCCATATCTGCAAATATTTCCTTGAGGGACTGGGACTGAGATGGAGTCAGCTCAAAGGGAAGTTGTGCGATCAATTTGCGCCGTAGGTGCCCGTCGCCTCGAAAGGTCGATCCCGATTGCCGCCTTTGAAAGTGGCGAATCAGCAGCAATGCCAATTGATTGGCGAGTAGTTCATCATAAGCCAGACGTCTGCGAGCTGGGTGTTGTGGATCTAGATCTCGGTCTGATTGCGGACTGTGAACCTGGGCAATGGCCTGGTGCCAGCTTGGCCAATGCTCATGCGCTAGCATGGATGGCTCTAGCCATTCCGGTAGCTCGGGGCAATGCGGCAGGGCTTGGGCGATGATTTTAATCAGCTGTTTTTGACTGAGGCCTTGGGTGAGGGGATAGACGGGTTCGGCTCCCTGCCAGTTTTCGCGCTCAGTAATAGGACCAGTAAAATCAGGATGGGTCATTTGCCATTTGCCATAAAAGCTTTCAAATTTACCGCTGACCAACAAAGTGCGCCCGATGGGCAGCGAGCGCAGCAGATACGATCCACCCCCATGAAAATACACCAGATCAATTTCCCGCCCATCGCGGTCAATACAGCGGACGCGATAGGGTTGCTGGCTCTGTGGGATATCGGGCGGTTGGTGTGCCATTACCTTTAAGACAATGGTGATTATTTCGTCATATTGGGCATCCCCCAAACGCTGAACCCAGCGCCGGCGTGTACATCCCACAGGCATGTGCCAATAGAGATCCACCAGGTGCCGGCAGCCTAGCTTCTTTAAAAAACCTGCAAACTTAGGGCCAACCCCTTTAAAACGGGTAACTGAGTGAAACAACTCATGAAGTAGGACAGGTCGCACCGGGTACCTCTATCCAGCTGAAAAAGCGCGTTCTGCTTGCCCCAGACTTTGTTGATAGCTGTATAATTGCTCATCGGCTAGCTTGATGGTTTCGGCAAGTTTTACCAGATTGCGGCAACGTCTTTGTGCTTCACCGATGCTGCGTTGAAACTCAGGTAGACGATAGCGTTCCACCTGACTGCGTTCAGAGTAGAGGGCTTGCACCTGCTTTTGGCAGTCGTTGGCCGCTTGCTCAAGTTCTGCACGGGTTGCAGGAAAACGATAAGCCCCTGCGCGCTGCTCGGCAGTCAGAGCACTTTGCAAACGTTGATTTGCTCTGTGGCCAGTGTGGCCAGTTTGCGTGTTTTGGGGATACTCTCGAGGTTGCTCTCCCTTAGGGGTCAAGGAAATAGGAGCTTGCTCTGCAAACGCAGACGAGGTCACTACAGTAATCACCGCAACACTTGAAAATATAATTCTTAATCTCATCTCGATCTCCTGATCATTATCGGTTCGTCTGACTTTGTTAATGCGACATTTTGGTGAAAAATGCAATGGGTTATTCGGTGATAGGTGAGGTTCTATGAAAGTGGGATAACTGCGAAGAAGTTGTTCTTTTCCGAATAAAGCCTATAAAAGTTGGCTCTTTTGCGTTTTGAGTGGGTAAGGAGATTTTTTCCTAATCAGATTACCCACTCAAAACGCAAAAGAGTCTAAAAGTTGTTACTGCGTCACAAATTGATCTTTTTTGTGGCGCAGGTGTGCAAAGGCGTCGTGTGGTGCAGGTGAGATGCCTAGCTCCCCGGATTCGTTGACAATTGCTGGGGCTCGCAGGAAAGGATTAGCTGCCACTTCGATGGCAATAGTTGAAGGCACAGTTGGTCGCCCCTCGCGTCTCAAGTCCTCCACTTGATGCAAATAATTCTTCAATGCATCGTTGTGCGGGTCAACCGAAAGCGCAAACTGGCCATTGGCTTGGGTGTACTCATGACCGCAATAAAGCTTTGTGTCTCTGGGCAAATCAGCCAGCCGGCGCAGTGAGTTCCACATTTGTTCAGGAGTGCCTTCAAACATCTTGCCGCATCCCAAAGAAAACAGTGCGTCACCACAAAATACAGCTTGTTCTTGAGGAAAATAAAAGGCAATGTCACCAATCGTGTGACCTGGAATTTCTAGAATGCTGGCGGTCGATGACCCTATAGAGATCGCATCTCCCTCTTTCAGGGTCATATCGGCTCCACCTGGAATGCGTTCTCGATCCGTGTAAGAACTAACGATTTTGCAGCTCGTGCGCGCCTTGATGTCTTCGTTGCCACCGGTATGATCAAAATGGTGGTGCGTGTTTAAAATGTAGGTTAGGCGCCAACCTTTTTGTTCAAGCAGCTCGAGTATCGGCAAGGAGCTAGATGGATCAAGCACGGCTGTTTCACCTGAAGCAGCGTCGTGTAAAACGTAGGCGTAGTTGTCCCGCAGCAGGGGAACTTGGATGATATCAAGCACGTGAATTCTCCCTTGTTTTTGTTATTGTGACGTGGATTGGGTGTGTGTGTCAAACTCAGTGTTGTTGTTTTTGGTAAGAAAATATCGAATTTGCAAGGTTTTCTCTTGCGTTTCCAATATATTCAGGCTATTAATCACAAGTCGATTAAGTCTGTTGCCGCGGGGTGGAGCAGTCTGGTAGCTCGTCAGGCTCATAACCTGAAGGTCGTAGGTTCAAATCCTACCCCCGCAACCAATCCTGGCAAGGGATTGAAGGAATTTCCAAAATCGTAAAAATGTGCTGGGTATACCCCGGGTATACTTTTGGATGGGGGTTGAGATTTGCTCAAAAGATTTTCAGATAGACTGCGAGGTATCTTCTCCAAATGTCAGGGTAGATCGTCCATTCAGATCCGTGTTGAATGACAATTGGGTATCCGAGGCTTATCTGCGATTATGCTTGCAAGT